>JAUUZV010000040.1 GCA_030592085.1 Clostridia bacterium
CCAATTTCAGTAATTATTAACGATATAATAAACAGTGATTTAAACATTAAAGAATTTATAGAATATCCTCATGATATTTCCTCTTGTTTTGATCATTTAGAGGGATTACCAAATAAAATACCAATGTGTTATACATTATTGGCAATAAAAACTTAGGAGAATATAATGAATGAACGTTTTTTAAAGCAAATAGAGTTTATAATTGAAGTTGACAAAATAAAACATATATTTAGAAAAACACGATTATTTGATGATTCCAGGCATGAAAATGACGCTGAACATTCATGGCACTTATGTATGATGGTTATGATATTAAATGAATACTCAAATGAAAAATTTGACATACTTAAAGTATTAAAAATGGTAATAATTCATGATATTGTTGAAATTGATGCAGGGGACTATATTGTTTATACTGATAAACAAGACGAAAAAAGAGAAAAAGAGTTAGCAGGAGCAAAGAGGATTTTTGGCTTATTACCAGATGATCAATATCATGAAATGTTCAATTTATGGCAGGAATTTGAAGCAAAAGAAACTAAAGAAGCAAAATTTGCAGCTGCAGTTGATAGATTAGAACCACTTATGCAAAACTATCAAACAAAAGCTGTATCATGGAAAAAACATGATATTAAAGGCAATCAAGTACTAGGAGTTAATAAACAAATCGATAATGGTTCTAATTATTTGTGGGAATATGCTAAAAGTATGATTGATGAATGTATTAATCTTGGATTAATTGAAAAAGAATAAATGAAAAATTAATGAATGGAGAAATTAGCTTGAAATTTTTACTTATACTTGGTGCACAGGCAGTTGGTAAAATGACAGTAGGTGAAGAAATTGAAAAAATTACTGATTTAAAACTGTTTCATGGACATATGACAATAGAATTAGTATCTAAGTTCTTTAATTATGGGACACCTTCTGGAAAAAGACTAGTTAAGTTATTTAGAGAAGAAATATTTAAAGAAGCAATTGCTAGTGATTTATATGGATTAATGTTTACCTACGTATGTGCATTTGATGAAGAATATGATATCAATTATGTAAATAACTTAATTAATTATTTTGAAATGAATGGAGCTGATGTATCTGTAGTTGAGTTAGAAGCTGATATCAAAATTCGCGAACTTCGAAATGTTACACCTCATCGATTACAGGAAAAACCAACAAAAAGAAATATAGAATGGTCACAAGCAGAAATAGTTAGATCAAATAATAAGTATAGATTAACTTCTTATGATGGCGAAATTAAAACCGATAGTTATCTTCGAATTAATAATGAAAATCTTGAAGCTAGTGAAGTAGCGAAAATTATTAAAAAAACATTCAACTTATAAAAAGTTGTAGGAGTATTTATGGCAAGAATAGATTCAATAGAATATTATAAAAACAATTATAAAGTTATAATCAGAAATGGCGAAATTGCTGATGCATCATTATTAATTGATTTGATGAAGAAATTAGACAAAGAAACAACCTTTTTACTTCGTGAACAAGATGAGTTTTCCCTAACCATTGAACAAGAAGAAGGTTTTATAAATGAAAATATAGATTCACCTGTTAATTTGTTCTTAGTTGCACAGGTAGGTAATGAGATTGTAGGGACTTGTGGACTAATGGGTAATACACGAAAAAGAAAAAGACATGAGGTTAGTGTTGGAATTGCTATTGCTAAAAAGTATTGGGGAATTGGTATTGGCTTTAAATTAATGGAAACTGCCATTTTATGGTCAAAAGGAAATCAAGTAACAAGAATATTTTTACATGTTGATACTTCAAATAAACGTGCAATATATTTATATAAGAAATTAGGATTTTTAATTGAAGGAACAATGAAAAATAATAAGAAAATGACTGATGGTAGTTATCGAGATGGATACTATATGGCTCTTCATTTGTAAAGATATAACTAATTTTTCTCAACAAAATAAATGTTGCTAATTAAGGTGATATTGTGTATAATATCTATCGAAAACACACACAGATGGATTTTGATTAGTGTGCTATGATTCATAGTCTGATTAAAGCGTGAAATCTGTGGAGGAAAAAACAGGAGGAATTTAATAATGGCAGTTGTATCAATGAAACAGCTCTTAGAAGCTGGAGTACACTTTGGGCATCAAACAAGAAGATGGAACCCAAAAATGGATGAATACATTTTCACAGAAAGAAATGGTATTCATATCATCGATTTACAAAAAACAGTAAAGAAAATTGAAGAAGCATATGCTTTCATCAGAGAAGTTGTTTTAAACGGTGGTGAAGTTCTTTTCGTAGGAACAAAAAAACAAGCACAGGATGCTATATCTGAAGAAGCAATTCGTGCTGGTATGTATTATGTAAAATCACGTTGGTTAGGCGGAATGTTAACAAATTATAAAACTATTAAGAAAAGAATTAATCGTTTAAAAGAGTTAGGTAAAATGGAAGAGAATGGAACATTTGATGTACTACCTAAAAAAGAAGTTATCAAATTACGTCTTCAAATGAAAAAACTTGAAACAAATCTAGGTGGTATTAAAGATATGCATGGTGTACCAGAAGCTTTGTTTATTGTTGATCCTAAAAAAGAAAGAAATGCAATTTTAGAAGCAAGAAAATTAAATATACCTATAGTTGCAATTGTAGATACTAACTGTGACCCAGATGAAATTGATTATGTTATTCCAGGGAATGACGATGCAATTAGAGCAGTAAAATTAATTGCATCAGTAATGGCTAATGCAGTTATTGAAGCTAATCAGGGTGAACAATATGATGCGGAAGAAGCAAAACCAACAGTTGAAGAAACACCAGTTGTAAAAGAAGCACCAGCAGTTGAAGAAACACCAGTAGTTGAAGAAACACCAATTGTAAAAGAAACACCAGTAGTTGAAGAAACACCAGTTGTAAAAGAAACACCTGTAGTTGAAGAAGCACCAGTAGTTGAAGAAACACCTGTAGTTGAAGAAGCACCAGTAGTTGAAGAAACACCAGTTGTAAAAGAAACACCAGTTGTAAAAGAAACACCAGTTGTTGAAAAAAAACCAGCTGTTAAAAAAATACCAGTTGTTAAGAAAAAAACAGTTGTTAAAAAAACAGCAGTAGTTAAAAAAACAAAAACAGTTGAAGAACCTGTTGTTACTGAAGAAGAAAAAACAGAAGAAACAGTCTAAAGACTTTTGGAGGAATATATATAATGATAACCGCTAAACAAGTAAAAGAATTAAGAGAACGTACAGGCGTTGGCATGATGGATTGTAAAAATGCATTAGTCGAAGCAGATGGCGATGTTAAAAAAGCTAGTGAGATATTACGTGAAAAAGGACTAGCAAAAGCTGCTAAAAAATCTAGTAGAATTGCTGCTGAAGGATTAGTAATGTCATATATCCATGGTGGAGGAAGAATTGGCGTACTAGTTGAAGTTAATATTGAAACTGACTTTGCAGCTAAAAATGAAAACTTCCAAGGATTTGTAAAAGATGTTGCTATGCAAATTGCTGCTACAAAACCAGAATATTTAAGTAGGGAAGAAGTTCCAATTGAAGCTATTAATAAAGAAAAAGAAATCTTACGTAACCAAGCATTAAACGAAGGGAAACCTGAGAAAATTGTTGATAAAATGGTTGAAGGAAGAATCGAGAAATACTATAAAGGTGTTTGTTTATTAGAACAACCATATATTAAAGATACTGATAAAACCATTGCACAGCTACAAACTGAAATGGTTGCAGTAATTGGTGAGAATATTAATATTAGACGATTTACAAGATATGAAATGGGTGAAGGGCTAGAAAAAAGACAAGAAAATTTAGCTGAAGAAGTAGCCAAAACCATTAAAGGTTAAACAATCAATTAAGGGTACATTATGTTGTACCTTTTTTTTAAACTTTTTTAGGAGTATATTATGAGTGATTCAGTTTACAAAAGAATTTTACTAAAAATAAGTGGAGAAGCCCTAGCAGGTAATAAGGGATTTGGTCTCGATAATGATACAATAAAAAATATTGTAAAGAATATCTGTGAAGTTCATGAAATGGGTGTTGAAATTGGAATTGTTGTTGGAGCAGGTAATTTCTGGCGTGGACGTGATGGTGAAGACATGGATCGTTCAACAGCAGATCATATGGGTATGCTTGGTACAGTAATTAATTCTTTAGCTTTACAAGATGCAATTGAAAAAAATAATATTAGTACAAGAGTAATGACAGCAATTCAAATGAATAGAATAGCTGAACCATACATAAGAAGAAAAGCAGTTACTTACCTTAAAAATAATGAAATTGTTATTTTTGCATGTGGAACAGGCAATCCATTCTTTTCAACTGATACAGCTGCAGCTTTAAGAGCGGCTGAGATTGATGCAGATATTATTCTTTATGCTAAGAATGTTGATGGTATTTATGATAGTGATCCTAAAAAAAATAAAAATGCTATTAAGTTTGACGAGATAACATACCATGATGTTTTAAAGATGAATTTAAAAGCGATTGATTTAACAGCAGCAAGTTTATGTATGGATAATAAAATGCCATCATTATTGTTTGCATTAGAAAAACCTGAAAATATTGTTGAAGCTGTTGTTGGTAAAAGTACTGGAACATTTTTAAAATAAGGTAAACATTGTATTAGTAGTTAATAAATTATACAATAATAGTAGATTCTATTTATTAGGAGGATTTTATGCAATACGAAGGTGAATATAAAAAGTTTAGAGATAATATGGATGAAGTTATATTGAATTTTGAAGATCATCTACACTCTATTAGAGCAGGACGTGCTAATTCAGCTATTTTAAACGGTGTAATGGTTGATTATTATGGTGTTAAAACACCAATAAATCAAATTGGTAATATTTCAGTACCAGAAGCTAGACTACTAGTTATCCAACCTTGGGATTCAAATATAATTAAAGATGTTGAAAAAGCTTTACTTGGTTCAGACATTGGAATTACTCCATCATCAGATGGCAAAGTAATTAGATTAGCTTTTCCATCATTAACAGAAGAACGAAGAAAAGAATTACTAAAAACTGTTAAAGGTCATGGAGAAGAGGCAAAAGTCAAAATTAGAAGTGAAAGAAGACATGCCATGGATGAATATAAAAAACAACAAAAAGCTAGTGATATAACTGAAGATGACTTTAAAGATATTGAAAAAGATATTCAAGAATTAACTGATAATCACATAAAAGGAATTGATAAAGTTATACAAGCTAAAGAAGAAGAGATTATGGAAGTTTAATTAACTAAATATAAAGATAAAATAGAGAGTTACATTGTAGCTCTCTATTTATTTATCAATGAAATTTTGATATGATATATGTAATTATTAAGGAGAAGCAAATATACATGAGAAAAAAAATAGAAATTGATAATTTACCTAATCATATTGCTATAATTATGGATGGAAATGGACGTTGGGCAAAAAAAAGAGGATTACCGCGATCTGCGGGACATAGACAAGGAGCAAAAGTAGTACAAGATATTGCTATTGCTTGTGATAAAATTGGGTTAGCTTATTTGACAGTTTATGCGTTTTCAACAGAAAACTGGAAACGCCCGCAAAAAGAAATTAATTCATTAATGTCACTAATACGTGAATTTTTAGAAGATACAGAGAAAAAATTTGATAAAGAAAATATTAGGATACAAACTATTGGTAGAACCGATAGATTGGATTCAGATATTATAAAAGGTATAAAAAGAACAGTTCAAAAAAACAAACATAAAACTGGATTAACATTTACATTAGCTATTGACTATGGCTCTCGCGATGAAATAATTCATGCAACTAAGAAGATAATTGATAATAATATTAGTAGCGAAAAGATAACAGAAGATTTAATTAGTTCGTATCTATTTACTAATCAATTACCTGACCCTGATTTAGTTATAAGACCAAGTGGTGAACAACGACTTTCGAATTTCTTGATGTGGCAAGCTTCATATGCAGAATTATGGTTTTCAAACATATTGTGGCCTGACTTTAAAATGAAACATCTAAAAGAAGCAATAAAAGTATATAATCAACGGGACAGAAGATATGGAGGAGTTAAATGAAACAGCGTGTACTTACTGGTGTTGTAGCAGGATTATTATTAATTGTTATATATTTGCTACCAGATTATATGTTTTCTATTGCTATATATATATTAGCATTATGGATGAATAGCGAATTTATTAACGCAGGAAAGAATAAAGAAATTAAAGGGTTAAAGAAAACAACTTTTTTATGGACTACAATTTTATACATTGGTATTACTATTACTCATACAATACCTGGATTATTAGTTTATGAGTATATTTTCATGTATTCAGTAGCTGGTTTCTTCATAATAAATATATTGGCAACTTCAATGATAAATGGGAAATATAATCTTACTGATATGACATACAATTTGATGGGTTGGTTTTATACATCATTTTTATTTTCTTTTGCATTATTAATACGATTAGAAAATAATGGTAGATGGTTATTACTATTTCTAATAATTGGTGCAACAATAACAGATATTTTTGCATATTTTACTGGTTACTTAATTGGAAAACATAAAATTATTCCAAGAATTAGTCCAAATAAAACATGGGAAGGCAGTATTGGGGGTTTGGTTTTTTGCTTTAGTATAACACTTGCTTATTCTTATATATTTACTTCAATAACAGGTGTTGTTATACCAATGTATAAAATTATTACAATGGGTATTTTATCAGGTGTATTATCACAATTTGGTGATTGGTGTGCCTCATATATTAAGCGACAATTAGATGTTAAAGATTTTGGTACTATTATGCCAGGACATGGTGGTTTTTTAGATAGATTTGATTCAACCTTATTTTTAGCGCCAATAATATTCTTAATATTAAAACTGTAGGTGAAATATGAAAAATGTTTTTATTTTAGGAGCAACAGGTTCAATTGGTGAACAAACCATTGAGGCTTGTAGACATCTTAAGTATAATATTGTTGGCATAACTGCCAATAGTAGTTATAAAAAATTATATGAACAGTATTTATTATGCAAACCTAAGTTTGTAATAATAAATACTGAAGAAGGTTATACTTTTTTAAAAGATAAAATTCCAGGTAAAGTTTATTTTGGATTAGATGGATTACATCATACCTTAGAAATTGCAAAAGCTGATATTGTTGTAAATGCAATAGTAGGTAGTGCTGGGATTTTACCAACTGTATATGCAATAAAAAATTCTAAAAGAGTAGCATTGGCTAATAAAGAAACTTTAGTTTCTGCTGGAAAATTAATTATGAGTTTAGCAAAAGAAAATAATACAGAAATTATTCCAGTAGATTCTGAGCATTCTGCAATTTTTCAAAGTTTAGATGGACAACCAATAAAAAAAATTCATCTAACAGCTTCTGGTGGTCCTTTTAGAGGATATACTGCAAAGCAATTAGAAAAAGTAACTTTAAAAGATGCTCTATCACATCCTAACTGGGAAATGGGGAAAAAGATTACAATTGATTCTGCTACACTGATGAACAAAGGTTTAGAGGTTATTGAAGCTAGATGGTTATTTGATGTACCTGCTACAAAAATTGAAGTAGTAGTTCACCCTGAAAGTATTATACATTCTATTGTTGAATATGAGGATCATTCATATATAGCTCAAATAGGTGCCCATGATATGAGAATTCCAATTACCTATGCCTTAACATACCCAATGAGGATAGCAAATCCTTTTGATAATATTAATTTTGTAGAGCTTGGTAAATTAACATTTTTTGAACCAGATAAAAAAACTTTTCCTTGTCTTCAATTGGCATATGATGCACTACAAGCTGGTAACACAATGCCATTAGTTTTAAATGCTGCTAATGAAGTAGCAGTTAGTCTTTTTATACAAGGAAAAATTTCTTTTACAAATATCTGGGTTTTAATTGAAAAAATTATGAATAAACATGATAATATTAAAATAGAAAATATTAATGAATTATTAGAACTTGATAATCTTATTAGAGAAAAAACATTAATTGGAGGAAATACATGTCAATAGTAATTGCAATCATTGCATTAAGCGTCATAATAATTATACATGAATTAGGTCACTTTATTGCTGCTAGATCAGTGGGAATAAGAGTTAAAGAATTTAGCTTATTTATGGGACCTAAATTAGTTTCAAAAGAAAAAAATGGTACTGTATATAGTATTAGAGCTATTCCAATTGGTGGATTTGTTAATTTAGAAGGTGAAGAAGAAGATGTTGAATCAACAACTTCGTTTTCAGCAAAAAAACCATTAGAAAAAATATGGGTAATAGCTGCTGGACCATTATTTAATATAGCATTTGCACTTATTGCACTATTTTTATTATTTATATTTACTGGTTATTCAACTGATAATCAAACAATTATGATGGAAAATATGCCAGCTTATGAAAGTGGTTTAAGAAATGGTGATGAAATTATAAGTATAGATGGGAAAAAAGTTTATGATCCTCTAGATATGACTGTATTGATTTATGGTAATGATGGTCAATCAGTTTTAGTTGAATACGAACGAGATGCACAATTATATACTAAAGAAATAACTCCATTTAAAGATGGAGGTATTAGTTATCTTGTTAATTTTCAAGCAGTTGGCGATTCATTAGAGGTGGGAGGCATTTCTGAAGAATCCGATGCATATATTGAAGGGTTGAGAGTTGGAGATATAATAACTAATTTAAATGACTATCCATTATCAAATAGATTAGAGTTAAAAGAATATATGGATATTAATGGTGAGACTGATGTGAAGGTAACATTTGAAAGAAAAGGTGAAATAAATACTATTTTAGTGACACCATATGTTTCTGACCAACCTGTTTATTATAATTTAGGAATATATTATGACTATACCTCTGTAACAATTTTTGAAGCTTTAAAACATGCAATTAATTTTTCTATTGCTACTATTCGTTCAATCTATTATTCAATTTTATGGTTAATTACAGGTGTGGTATCACTTACAGAGATTATGGGACCAGTTGGAATAGTCACTACATTAGGAAATACTGTAAAACAAGATACATTTAAATTAATAATGATGAGTTTGATAAACATGATGGCTTTCATTAGTTTAAATTTAGGCTTAATGAATTTATTGCCAATTCCAGCTTTAGATGGAAGCAAAATTATTATTTATGCTATTGAAGGTATTAGAGGTAAAAAGTTTAATGTGGCTAGAACAGCCATTGTTTCATTAGTTGGTCTTGTTTGTTTAATGGCTTTACTTTTAGTTACTACATATCATGATATCGCAAGAATCTTTGGGTGGTAATATGAGCAAACAAATTACAATTGGAAATATTTCAATCGGTAATAATCAACCCATTGCGATTCAATCCATGACAAATACAGATACAAAAGATATTGTTGCTACAATTGATCAAATTAAGCGATTACAAACTGCTGGATGTAATATTGCTAGAATTGCCATATATGATATGGAATGTGTGCCTACCATTCGAGCTATAAAAGAACAATTAACAATTCCCATAGTGGCTGACATTCATTACAATCATGAATTAGCAATAGCTTCCATAAAAAGTGGAGTAGATAAAGTTCGTTTAAATCCAGGTAATATTGGTAAAAAAGAAAATGTTATAAAAGTTATTAATGTGACTAAAGAATATGGTATACCAATCAGAGTTGGTGTAAATGGTGGCTCACTTCCTATTCATCTTTATGACATCTATGCTAAAGACAAGTATCAAGCCTTGTATTTAGCGGTAAAAGAACAAGTTGATATATTAGAAGAACAATCTTTTAATAATATTGTAATTTCTGCAAAATGTTCAAACGTTGTAGATACTATAACCATAAATCAATTACTTAATGATTCATATGATTATCCTTTACATATTGGAGTAACCGAAGCTGGAACTTATCATAAAGGTACCATAAAATCAGCGGTAGCAATGGGTGTATTATTACACCAAGGTATTGGTGACACTATACGAGTTTCATTAACAGATGACCCTGTTAACGAAGTTCTAGTAGCTAAAGAAATATTACAGTCACTTGGTAAATATCCACAGGGAATTGATATTATTTCATGTCCTACATGTGGGCGAACCAATGTAGATATAATTTCAATAGCAAATGAAATTGAAGAAAAAACGGCTAATTTAAAAGGAAAACTAACTATAGCCATAATGGGATGTGGGGTTAATGGCCCAAATGAAGCAAAACATGCTGATGTGGGAATTGCAGGTGGACTTCATGAAGCTTTATTGTTTAAAAAAGGAAAAATTATTCGTAAGGTCAAAGAAGAGGACATTGTAAATGTTATAATGGATGAAATACATAAATTAATTACGTAAAGGACAGGCATGGATAGGACACTTAACTTACTAAAAGCATCAAACATCAGAAATATTACCGCAAACAAACGTAGTAGAAGTATAAAAATTGACATTGTCTGTGATACTTATATAAATATTTCCGACGAAAATAATATTCTAAAATTCTTTAAAGAAAAATTCAATGTTAATCATATTGATTTAACTATAAATTTTAATAAAGAATATTTTGATCAAACTGTGATAAATGATATTAAAGAGAGAATTATTTTTCAAACACCCTTATTATTACCTTTCAAAGAAGATATTTGTATTAAAAATGAAAAAAATGAATGTATTATTGAAATACCATCTATGGCAAAGCATCTTTTTGATGTGACGTCTGTTAGTTTATTGATTAGTAATCAAATTAAAAAAGCAAATAAGGATATTAGTGAAATAAAAATATGTTTTATCGAATCGAATTCACAACAGCATACAATTGAAGAAATTAAAAATGAAATAAGCGAACAAGTGAAAAAACAATCTAAAGCAATTATTAATACTAATAAAACAAATCAGAAATCACAAGCAAATAAGAAGGACTCACTAATTAAGTCATCTTCAATTCCAATAATAAAAATTACTTCTAATGATAGAAAAGTTGTAATTACTGGAAAAATTATTAAATGTGAAACAACAATTACAAAAAATAAATATGAAATTATTACTTTTGATGTAACTGATTATACATCTTCAATTACTTGTAAGTGTTTTATTAATCAAAAAAATAAAGCGTCAATTAAAAAATTAGCATTATTAAATAACTATGTTACAGTTGAAGGTGATTATGGTTTTGATTCATATGCAAAAGAAAATTTAATTACCTTAAAGAAAATAGAACAAGCTAAAGAAACCCTTAGGGTAGATGAAGCACCAATTAAAAGGGTTGAACTACATTTACATACTAAAATGAGTTCTCTTGATGCCTTTATAACACCTAAAAAATTATTTAGTGAATTAGAACGATTTAATCATAAATATGTAGCAATAACAGATCATGGAGTATTACAATCATATCCAGAAGTACAGGAATTATCTAGAAAACATGGTATAAATCCAATTTATGGTGTAGAAGGTTATTTAATTGATGATGGACTTACTTGTATTGACAATCCAAGTGACAAATTACTTAATAGATCTTATGTAGCTATATACTATACAAATCAACAAATAGATACATTATTAATAGTTAATGGAAAAGCGACTCAAAAGAATAAATTTTCATTTAATCAATTACCTGAATTATTTGATTTTATTGATAATGATTTTGTTATTCTACTTTCTGAAGAAAAGCGCTATAAACTAAAAGAAATTTTAAAAAAAGCTTTTGTAGAAGTGATTGACTTATCAAACATACTTTTCATATTACATAAACAACTTCTAAGTGAAAAACTATTAAAAGATGAATATGCAATTACTCATTTACATGATAGCGCTACAACCTTTAGTTTATATGAAAAATACAGACAGCAAGTTGGTCATAATAAGGTGTATACAGGTAATCAATTAGCTATTCATTTATCATTATTAACAGACCAAACAAAATTAACACGTTATCATGTGATTATTTTAGCTAAAAATCAAATAGGTTTAAAATCACTTTATGAATTAGTTTCATATTCACATCTTCACTTTTTTCACAAAAAACCTTTAATTCCTAAAAGTCTGTTAGATGGTAAAAGAGAAGGACTATTAATAGGAAGTGCATGTGAAGCAGGGGAATTATATAGAGCGATTGTTAAAAAAAGAAATGACAATGATTTACGTTCTATAGCTAGCTTTTATGATTATTTAGAAATTCAACCTGTGGGAAACAATGAATTTATGGTAAGGAATGAAGTTGTTAAGAACATTAATGATATTAAAGATTTAAATATAAAAGTAGTTAATTTAGGTGATGAATTAGATATTCCAGTAGTTGCAACATGTGATGCTCACTTTTTTGAAAAACGTGATAGTATTTATAGAGAAATTATAATGAAAGGTCAATCATATAAAGATGCAAGTAATCAACCTCCGCTTTACTATAGAACAACTGAAGAGATGTTATCTGAATTTTCTTATCTAGATAGTGATACATGTTATAAAGTAGTAGTTGAAAATACTAATTTAATTGCAAATATGATTGAACCATTAAAAGCAATACCTGATGGGACATTTCCACCAATAATTGAAGGTTCAGATGAATTGCTTCGCGAGGCAACAATTAAAAAAGCTCATGAGATTTATGGAGAAGTATTACCACCAATAGTAAAAAAACGCATGAACAAAGAATTAGACTCAATACTATCTAATGGATTTTCAGTTATGTATATAATCGCTCAGAAACTAGTAACAAAATCATTAAATGATGGTTATTTAGTAGGTTCTAGAGGATCAGTTGGTTCATCATTTGTAGCTTTTCTTGCAGGTATTACAGAAGTTAACTCCTTAATGGCTCATTATATATGTCCGAATTGCCTTACAACAGATTTTTCTCATAGTGAAGATGTTGATTGTGGAATAGATTTACCTGAAAAAAAATGTCCAGCTTGTGGTACTTTATATAAAAAAGATGGATATGATATTCCATTTGAAACTTTCTTAGGATTTTATGGTGATAAAGAGCCAGATATTGATTTAAATTTTTCAGGTGATTATCAATCAATTGCTCATAAATATGTAGAAGAAATATTTGGTGAAGATAATGTTTTTAGAGCGGGAACAATATCAACAGTTAAAGATAAAACAGCCTTTGGATTTGTTAAAGGATATTTAGATGAAGGTGAAATTCATGCATCAAAAGCTGAAATAAATAGATTGATTAGTGGATGTGCTGGTGTTAAAAAAACAACTGGCCAACATCCAGGTGGAATTATGGTTATGCCAAAAGGATACTCAATACACCAATTTACTCCAATTCAGCATCCAGCAGATGCAAAAACCTCAACTATAATCACTACTCATTTTGATTTTCATTCATTACATGGGCGATTATTAAAATTAGATATTTTAGGTCATGATGATCCAACAATGTTAAAAGAACTGCATAATTTAACAGGAATTAACCCTATTAATATTAATATAGTTGATGAAAAGATCCTTA
>JAUUZV010000001.1 GCA_030592085.1 Clostridia bacterium
ACAATGTCCATCAATATATCCATCACTCTTAATATATTGAATTACTTTATTTCCAACAAGATTATTAGCAATCACGCCAGAAGAATCATAAACTGTATAATTATAAATCTCTTGAGAACAAGGCATATTATCACTAAAAATAACATATAAATTCCAATCAGAATCGCCTATTAAATTATCTGGATCTAACTTCTCTTCTATAAGTTCTGAAATATTTATTTTAGTTCTATAATAACTTTTACTAACTCCATCAATTAAGTCATCAAACCTTCTCCAATCTGGAAATAATCTAACTAATGGATAAGTTGAATCCAATTCATATTCTGGACTCATTCCATAATCAGTAATATTAAATTCATTTCCACTAATTGATATTTTGTTATCAAAAGTATTGATATAAGGGGAAGAAATTGTAACTGAACCATAACATTGATTTGTTTTATATTTCATATGGTCTGGATAACCTATTTCTAACTCAGCACATTGATTTTGAGTTGTTGTTCCACTTAAAGCTCTTAATTCACGATATTCTCCAACTAAACTTCTATCTATAGATGAATCTGAACCATCTGTCCCACACCTAAAATTATAAAGAACATCAAACTCTATTCTAGTATTATAATTATTAGTAATATTAGCACATAAATGAACCTTTTCTCCAGTATAATAATTAGATTTATCAGTCACAATATTATTTAAAATAAATGAATCATCAGTTCCAGTTACATTAAAAATTAATGAATTAACAGTCCCTTGTGTAACTAATATATTTTGATAATATATATCAAAAATATTTCTAACATAATAAACACCAGTTGGTACCTCTTTTTCAATTTCATATTCTACTACTACTGTACTATTTCCAACTACCCTCGTATAAGTTCCATGTTTGGTATTAGAATATATCCCACCAGTAACACTATTAATTAAAAAATGTCTTGCATCAATAACTAAATTTCCATTATAATTATTAGTCATTGTAGCATCAAAATAAACTTTATCACCAAAACCAGCATAAATAACTGGATTAGTATAAGTTGAACCGTTAACATAAGTTATTGGAAATGGAGCATTTAACATAGTAGCCCAACGATTTGTAGTAAATCCTTTTACAGCATCTCCTACAGAATCTTCAATAGATAAACCATCTTCATCAACACATTCTTGTTGAGACCCAGCAGTTCCACACCAACACCCAATTTCGGCAGTATAATCTATTCCTTCAGCAAAAGAAGTATATTCTAATATAAAAGAAGAATCAATATCACCATTGATTATCTCTAAATTATCTAAAACAATTACATCTTGTAAACCCGTATTATCTTCTATATCAATTCTACATCTTCCACCAGAAATTAATTTATCATTTTCATCTTTTACAGTTGCATCTAAAGAAGAAGTTAATCCTAAATATAATCCACTTACTGATACTTCTGAAATAACTAAAGAGCTTGCACTTGCTCCAGTTACATTAGCATTATCAAAACCTTCAAGATTAGAACCAGTTAAAGTTGCATTAATTATACCCGTATAATCACTAGGAATAACATAACTCTCATAAAAATGAACATTAGTGTTTGGTGTTGTTCCAGTATCAGTTTGAACTACATCTCCAGACGAATTGAGCCAAGTTAAAGTATATGATTTTGCTTTTTCTGTAGCTTCATCACAAACATTATCAGCAGATATTTCTTCTGTTGGTGAATAATCAAACTTATCAAAAGTAACAACACAAACAGCACTAGTAAAACTACTTACTAATATTAATATTACAATTAAAAATATTTTTTTAATTACCAATCTCGAACCTCTGGCTCTATTACTCCAAGAAGATAATATAAATATTTACCACAATATAATCCTATAACAGCTTGCCCTTTTTTCATATCACCAGAATATGTTTTAATATCAGTTTCACTTAACCGACAAACACCATTATTATGATTATGAATTGTACCTATAACCTTTCGTGTACCAATATATGATGGACATGATACATATCTAGCACTAGTAGCATTTGACCGTATAATTTCAGTTTCTTGAAATTCATCTATAATTATACCATCAGCTGTTATAATTCCACCTAAACATACTGGAATTTCAACTTCAGCAGTAAGATATATAGCATCTAATCCATCTTTAACATTCTTATCCATTATTACTTTACTTTCTGTATAAACATTAGATAAAGTATAAAAATTTGTAGAGAAAAAATAAATACCTAAAGCTACTGCTAATATTAATAATACAAACATTAATTTCAATCCAAACTTTAGTTCTTTTATTCTACTCATTCCCATTTTAATTTGTAACCTTCTTTAATATTTTTTTACCACTAACACCTAATATCAATAAAACTATAAGAGCTATCACAATTACAGCTCCGTTTTGTGCGTATGAGTTTGAAACTCCTAATTTCGCAAGAGTGTCTGATGCTCCTTGATATATTAATCTATAAAACGCCCATGAAATTGTACCTAGCAATACTCCAGATATTGCCCAAAATAATGTTGTTTTTCTCCAATCTTTTCCCATTATTATCACCCTAAGTTTATAATTCCAGTTATTCTTAATATCAATATTATAAATGCTAATATTGCAAATATTAAGCCACCAACGGCTAACCAGTCTCTCCATTTCATTTTATTCTTCGTATATAACACCATGTTCAACACGACAACTTTCTTCTCTACAAATACAACTTTTATCCATTTATATACACCTCACAATCCAAATTGTTTTTTTAATATTTTTAATAAACTCACTTCACCTATTAACGAATTAAGTAATGCTACTCCAAGTGATCCTATCAAAAGCATTTTTCTAAAATCTGTAATATCACCTACTAATAGATCATAAGTTGCAGATACAACCACAAATAAAGCTACTCCTATAACAAGACTTTCGCTAATTTTATTTCCAATACTAAAAATAAATGTTAAACCTATAAGAATATATGTTATTATCATCTGACCTTGATATGAAAAATTTGTCATCATCGGTAGTATTACAGCATTAATAATTAACATTAATAAAGTTATAACAGTTACTATAACTTTACCACCATTTTCAATTGGTAGCCCATCTATAAAAAGTCCGTCTGTTTTACTCATTTTTTTTCTCCCTCTTCAGTTTTAAAAAAGCATATAGGATAAATATAAGATGCATTAAATTTAAACCAATCATTCCAATTGCATTTCCATATTTTTCTGCAACCCAAAAGACAACACCTCCATATCCTAATACTACTATCAATAATATTATAAGTGTAATAAACTCACTATCTTTCATTCCCATTTTTTAAAAACTTCTCAATATTTTTTCATAATTATTGACTGCTCTATCAAGTTTTCTATGTTTTGTTTCTTCAATTTGTTCGCCATTAGCATTTACTGTAACAATATATGTTTTATTATATTGATACATATCTACAACAAGATTTCCAGCATCTCCAATATCACGTTTCAAATGTTTTTTCATTTTAATCTACCACAAATAACTCCATAAATATTACTGCAATTGCTATAAAACTTGCAATAGCTTTAAACGTTGAAAAAATTAACCATGTAACATTAAAAAAACTAATTACTCCTGTTAAAAATACAGCAAATCCTACAATTAATGTTATTAATTTGGGAATATTTTCATCAAAATTATTATTTGTTAATATTTTTAATGCGCCAGCTTCAAACATTAAACCAAGACCTAAAATAATAAATATTGTATTACTTACTACTACATCAATATTAACTATATTTAAATTATTTAATCCTGTAGCAAGAAATCCTAAAATACTCACTGCTGAAAGAAAATAAATAAATTTTGGTTTAGTTTTTATCATTTTAATCAAGTATCTCCGTGAATAATGAAATCATTATCACAAATATTGCAGCACCTGCTGCTTCTTGTCCTAAATCTCTTGCAACTGTAACCCCACTAGATAATCCCCATAAATATGCAACAAGACTTAGTAAAAGAACAGTTAATGATGCAACAAGTGCTTTTGGGTTCATTTTACAGCAACCTCTGATGTTATACCATTACCACTCAAAAATGATGCAACTCTACCAGCAAGTAATGTTTGTTCATCTTTTGTTGGTGATACATATTTTCCTGTTTCTTCATTTAATTCTTTTATTGTAATATTCATCTGATTACCAGATATTTTAGCAACACCAATGAATTTTCCCTTTGTTCTTTTTTTCATAGATCCAACAATCATATTTCCCAACTGAGCAAGCTTAGTTGAATCATATGTAACTCCTGGCCTTTTTAGATTTTTTACGACGACTACCATTTTTTCACCTTCTTACTATTATTTCATCAGCAAATACACCAACAATAAAAATTATTAACCCTACACCAAAAAAAGTATATACATTAGCAATTTTTAATTTGGTAATTAAATCTAGATACTGATTTATGATTATTACTGTAATACCAATAAAAGCTAATATCTTACCTATATTAACCATAATACACTCCATAAAAGATTAAAGCTGCGCCTAATATTAAACCGCAAACCATTATCCAAATTTTGTATTTTTTCCAAAATGCCATTTTTCACCTCAATCTATAAACTAAATACCAAATATAAATTAAAATTGTCATTAAAAACGCTACAATATAATATATATTAGTAAATAATTGTTGACTTAACTGTATTAAATTATTAAAAATTATTATTGATATAGCTAACACACTTATTATAAAAACACTTAATTTTTTAGGTTGCATTATATTATACCAGATCCTTTTAATACTAATAATATAATTACTATAGTACCCACAATTAATACGATTTCATCCCAATGTTTTTTAATAAATATCATTTTTACCTCAATCAAACATGCCTGGTTTACCATCTTTACCAGGTAAATAAATCAGTATTAACAAAAATACTATCACAACACCACCAGTAAGTATTACTCCCCAAAGTGGATTAGCAAATAAATCTTCTATGAATGAAAATCCAAAACTAATTACTAAACCAAAAATAAATATACCTGTCATTAGTTTATCAACTATTCCAAAATCAAAAATAGAACCTACTCCACCCTTAAACTTCAAATATGATTTATAAAATATAAAATACACTGCACTAAGCAACACCATTAATAGACCTACTATTGTATAACTATTTATATTTGGTAATATTATACTCCAAAAACTTGGTAATGTCATTTTTATTTTCGCCTCCGTATCTTTTATTTGTTATTAATTCTAATTTTTTTAAGCTGTTTTATTTAATCTTCCATATCTTTTCTTCCAATTACATACAAAACTATTAACATTAATCCAACAACTAAAGATCCTACCCAAGCACCTGATTGATTTGCCACGACTAAATTTACAACAAACCCAGCAGAAAATACAATATCATATATTATTTTTTTTGTCATTTTTTCACCAACCGCACAATCCAATAAAATATTAAAGCAATAGGTAAAACTAAAGTTATAACAAACCAAATCCAATCAGCATCTTTTGCTTGTTGAATTAATGTTACAACCCAAACCAAAGACAATAATATTCCTACAATAACCATCAATCCTAATGCTTGAAACTGATCCATCATTTTAGAAGCCACCACTTCCTTGTTTTTTCTTAATTAGTGTTATCATTAATACAACTATTATTAATAATAATATTCCACCAACTATCCATACTAAAAATGATTCATCATCACTACCAGGTAACCCACCACCACCAACAGCTATACACGTTTGTGTTTGTGGATTAAAAAATGGTTTTTCGCTTGGACACGTCTCACCAATTTTAACACAATCATTTGTAAATTCTAATTTACTAAGTTCTTCATTACAAGACATCTTACAACTTTCAGTTGAATCTTTTTGTATATATGAATCACCTATACCTATAAATTTATCGCAAAATTTACCATCTGGTGTTGATTGCCATGCTGTACCATCATCATTACACAAAGGAGATGCTGGTGAACAAACAATTGTATTATCTTTTACAAAACTAGAAGGTCTTACATCAACATATATTTTATTATCTTCTGTAAATGTTGGATGATAACCTCCAGGACCTTCAACATAAACAGCTTGTCCATCTATATTTACAATCATTCTCGGGCTTTGAACTAAAGTTTGTCCAATAATTATTGGAATAGTTTGACCAACTCTAATTATATTATTACTAGGTAAATCTTTTACAATTTCAGGAAAAGATCCTTGATATTTACTATAAAGACCTACATCACATGTTCCTAATATATCTACCTTTCCAGTTCCAGTAAATTGCCATAATCCATATGGTTGTGAATTTGTATGAATTATTATATCTCCTTCATCTAAAAGAAAATTAGCTCCTGTATATTGAACTGTTATAGCGTCTTGATTACTTACTGGAATAATTGGTGTAAATCCTTTTTTACTTAAAGTACCAGTTATTTGGCATGAAGAAAAACTACATTTTCCATATTTTATTTCCAAACTTGGTTCAAAAAAACCATCATCAATTTGTTCAATTTGAAAATTACAACCTAATGGATAATGACCTGCTAAATCCCTACTTCCACAATATATATCCTTTCTAGCACCAAAAGCATCAGCATCTTTATATTTTGACAAATCCCATATATCCATAGTCACTTCTGGTAATTTATCACATATAACTGTGGTATATAATGGAATATAATATTGTCCACTAGCTTGATATATCGAAAACGGCAAACTACTTCTATTTGTATATAAAATACCAGCGCCCATTACTAATACAATTACTATTAATGCCACAAATATTTGATTTTTAGATTTCACCATTTTTATTCATCTCCTAAAAAATTTTGTTTAATTAAATATAATATTAAAGACATAAAATATACCATATTTATAATCAATTCAATACTATCAAACCCTTTTGTTAAGCCATATAAAACTAATACTATAGTAGCTACAAAAATTACAGCATTAAGAGACACATCTAACATATCCATTTTATATCACATTTAGTACTTTTAAAATAATTAAAATTATAGCTATTAAACCTAATATAATAGCTAACCATGAAACACTTTTATTTAATACATTCCCCATTTTCAGAACCCCTGTGATTTTGGTTTCAATGTATATATTAATAATAAAACTAACAAAGCAACAACAAATACAATTGCTATAATTGATTGTGTTTTATAATCATCCCAAAAATCTTTTATTCCTGATGTTGTAAAAACTTTATTTATGCTAAACGCACAATTATTTTCATCATTTAATATTTGATATGTTTTACAGCCATTTATAATACCACCTATAGCATTACTATCATCAGTACAAATCCCACCAATACAATACTCACCATCTATTTTACAATCTGTACTTAACGTACAAATATCAACAACACTACTACCACACTCACCGGTTATAAGATTACATTCGCCAGAACATTTATTGGTAACAGTACATTTAGTTTCGGCACATTCATTAAGTGTACATTTATTTCCATCATCACACTCATCATTATTAGAACATACTATATCAGTTGCACACTCTAAAGTTGAATCTATTGTAAGACCTTGAGGACATTCATTATCCCAAGGTACACTTTCTACAGAAGTTCCTTCACAATAATAACAAGTAACTTTTGTTAATTCAATATCATTATTTATATCACCTTTACAAACACCATCAAAACATATATAGCCAGAACCACAACCTACCTTAGTTGAACTTGGTGTATTATCACTACAAATAAATTCTATTATATCTTGACTACCATCACACAAATCAGTTTGTTTTCCATTAGCAATAACATTAGAACCTTCTAAAATTTTCCAAGTAACAGTGCCCTTTGTCGTTATAGCATGCCCACCATCAGAATCAGAACATTCATATGTTTTATCAATTGACTCTGGATCTACACAAGCACCATCTTTACAAATACCATCATTAGAACATACTGTAGTAGTTGTTCTTGGAGCATTGTCAGAATCACATGATTGTTCTCTTAAATCTTGATAACCATAACACTCATCTTCATCAGTTCCTTCACCTAAAATTCCTTGTTTATAAGCTACTACTGACCATTTTACACTTCCTTTTTTATCATACACTATACCACCATCAGAATCAAAACATGAAAACTTATGAAGTTTACCATCAACACAATTATAACCAGATAATGATGCTAAAACTGCTTTTACTTCAGTACCATCACAATAATATTCTTTCACTTTAAGATAATTATCACACTTGTCTATAAATGTTCCTGTATTAGAAATTACAGTACCTTTTATACCATATGTTTTTCCTTCGTCTGTATCTACACAAGTAGGAGCTGCTGGTGCTATAGCAAATGATAATCTTGATTCGACTTCAACATCTTCTTCAATAAGTTGTGCTTCAAAAATAGAAGCACTCGTACCATATTTATTATATAGGAAAATTCCTCCTATAGCAATAAATACTATAATGATAACAATTGGTATTATTTTTTTATTTTTTGACATTTTTAATTCATCCTCCAGTTGGTACAATTATTATTTTACTTACATTATCGGTTACAATAGGTACAATATCAGCAGTTGTTTGAATTGCCACAGGTGTTAATACTCCAGCCAAAGCATCCCACCATACACCAAAATTCCAAAGCCAATTAACAATTCCCTTAAAAGGAATAATATTTGGCTTATTCATCAATAATCCATAAGAAAATTCAGCAAATGCAAAAATTAATAATATAATTCCTATTATCATAAGGTCAGTCGTTGGATCAAGTTGACTTCTACCAGCAAACCAGTTTCCTACTTTATACATTAAAAAACCTACAATTATAAATAATGCAACATAAATTAAAACTTGTTTAGCTAATGCTGATTTATAATCTGATCTTAAATTTTCAGGTAAAGTATTAATAACTTCTCCACTTTTTAATTGTTCCATAGCACTATCAATTTGGCCATCACTATATACAACTTGACCAATTGTAGCATCAACAACTGGTTTCCAATCACCTGTATCTTTCCATACAACAATACCATTTATTATACCAGCTATCATTCCTATAATTAACATACTATAAAATATTATAGACATGAATTTCAACATTGATGGTCCGGCTATTATTCCCATTTTTTATTCCCTTATTTTTATTTTTACAGCAATAATCTCGTTAAATCTTTGAACAGGATATTTTCGAAACTCAATTCCACTATCTCTTAATAGTTGAGTTTCTTTATCTATTTTTTTAGTATTAGTAATTGGTATAACTTGATAAGTTCTCCAATTAGGATAATTTCTAATTTTTTTAAATTCAGTTTTCATTAATTCTTTCATATCTATATTTGTCATTTTTATCTCACACATGTTTCATATTTACCAACACAATCTTCAATTGGCCTTATACTAAGTCCACATGTTCCATTATGTGCTGGATTTGTTCGTATTAATTTTGTACATAAATAAGTTAAACAATTATCATCTTGTATTTCTTCACACATTCCATAAAAACTATCTTTTGGTGCTTCAACATGTTCTGTAAAAATTTTAGCATTATTTTGTGTTGGGGTTTCTACTGGAAAAAATATTGATATACTAATGATAATAATGAACATAACAATAACTATAAGTATTACTTTTGTAAATATATTTGGTTTTGTATTTTGTGACATTTTTTATCTCATAATGTAAATTAAAAAATAAAAAAAATTGTTAGATTTAACTAACGGATAATACGAGCCTAGGTAGGTTTATAGTAGCTACAGCGACTTGCGTTGCTGCATCTGTCCAACATCCAACGTTTATTGTATCCTGTGCTTTTACAGAATTATATCTACCTTCTGCACAAAATTCAATAATAGGGTCATCGCTTGGATTTACTCCAGCAGCCGATTCCATATAAAAGTCGACGTAAGATTCTCTATCCCCAATAGTTCCAATGTCATAAGCATATTCATATCCTGAATATTTTCTTAAATCATCTGAAGCCATACTGGTTTTAACATCTACTAATTTTTGTCCACCATCTCTTGATACGATTGGTTCATCATATTCCGACCCATCAGCATCCACAAGCATAAATACCTTTAGACCATCTTCACCAAATTGTTTCTTGGTTTCGTTTGTTTTCATATAGATTCTTGTATCTATATATCCATCAGTAGCTAAAGTTAGTGCTGAATTACCTGAAGCATCTGCAACTGTTAAACTAGATCCATTTGCATCTATGTAAGCAGTACTTCCACCAATCTCAAAGAAAGTTGATCCACCGGAATACTTATCTTCTACCTTAAATTTAGGTGAGTCAATAGCTTTTCCCATAACATCTATCTTTGCGGTTGCTCCTACTGCACTAAACTCTACACTTTCAGCACTTGTATATGCGTCTACACTTGTTACTGTAATAACTTTCCAACCTGTACCACAAGTTACATCTGCATTACTTGAAAAATTTCCATTAGTATGTAATGTTCCTAATGTAGTTCGTCTTTCATTTGCATTTGTTGGTACTGCATATGCTGTTGGGTTTCCATATGTTATTGTTGACGCAAGTCCTTCTTGATATCGAACAACAATACCTGTTAATTCGCTATCTGGGCAACTTGCAACAACACCGCCAACTTGCGCACCAGGTGTTCCTGGTTGTGGGGCAGTACTAGCTGGAGCGCAAGCACCTAATATGACTGATAATGCTAAAAGCATACCAATCAACATGTTTCTTTTCTTCATTTTGGTTTCCACCTCATTATATTTATCTATTAAACTACTATATGTAGTCAATATCTTTACTCAAATGTAACAAAATCTTTAGCCATTAAACGGCCTTCTTTAATTATATCTTTGATACTTAATAATCCAAAGATAACAATCATTAGTCCTATCGCGTCTAGTATTACACCTCCTGGAAATGTTGTTAATGCTGCTAAAACTACAGCTCCTCCTACGAAGATTGCATTATTAACAGCATGAACTCCAATACTGAAAAGCAATCCTAAATTTCCAAACTTATATATAAAAATATTTAATATAAGTCTAAAAAGAGCAGCAAAAGCAAAAAGTCCTACGTTCATACTACCGTTATCGTTTAAATATGTATTATTAAATACGTGAAGAATAGCAAATAATACAACACTAAAAATCATAGACATTGTAAAATCCCACACCTCATTACCTTTCTCTCCATAATCTAAATGTAAAAGTTTTCGTGTTCCAAGTCCAAGAACTAAACTACCCATTAAAACAAAACCAAAACCAAGAACTATTTCTTCTATTACTGCTGCAGATAATACTGTAATAAAAAATACCCAAAAAGGAGATGTGGCAGCACTTAATGCTGAAAAAGTTTGACTACCTAATCCTACACCAAACTGAGCTAATGGTGCCATCACAAAAGGAGAATAAAAGTTCATACCCGTAAATGTTGAAAAACTAAAAAATATTAATAATGAAATCACACCAAGAAACAACGCAAGAAATCCTCGTTCAGTTGTTCTATTAATAGGAATTTCAAACCAAAAATCAAGTTTTGCTAAATATTTAGCAACGACGGCAATTAAAATAAAAACTACACCAATAATAAATAGCCATAAATATGCCACACCAGCTTCTAAGCCAAGTCGACTCAGCCAGTATAAACCAAAGAGTGCGAAAGTAAGAAATGTTGCAATTATTATATTGAATGGAAATTTTGAGTCTGTCATATATGATCACCTAAGTTAAGTTGTAAAAAATAAAAAAAATAAAAAATTTAACATTTCAATTAAGAAATGTCATATTTAAACTTAGGCAAATTAGCAGTTGCTACAGCAGCCTGATTTGCAGCATCTGTCCAACATCCAACCTTAACTGTATCTTTTTCTTTTACAGAATTATATTTACCTTCTGCACAAAATTCTACAATTGGGTCAGTTGAAGGATTAACACCAGCAGCTGATTCCATATACAAATCTATAAAAGATTCTCTGTCACCAATACTACCGATTTCGTAGGCATACTCAAAACCCGAATATTTACGAAGATCATCTGGCATCATGCTTTGCATAACATCTACTAATTTTTGTCCACCATCTCTAGCTACGATTGGTTCATCCCATTCTGAGCCATCTGCATCAACCAACATCCAAACTTTTAAACCATCTTCACCAAATTGGTTTTTAGTATTGTTTGTTTTAATGTAGATTCGTGAATCTAGATATCCATCGGTACCAATAGTTAATGCAGTAGCACCAGCTTGATCAGCAATTGTGTCTTGTGTTCCATCAAAAGCTACATATCCTGTACCTGCTGCGGTAGTTCCAGCATTACCTGAATTGTTAAAGAAAGTTGATCCACCAGAATACTTATCTTCTACCTTAAATTTAGGTGAGTCGATAGCTTTTCCAACTAAATCACGCTTAACAAAAGCGCCACTTGCAACAAAACCTTCAGCTTCTTCAGCACTTGAATAAGCATCTTGACTTGTTATAGCAACAGCACGCCATTTTGTACCTGATGTAAGACAAGGTAAATCAACTGCAGCTGAATATGAGCCATCTGTTGCTAGAGCACCTGAAGTAACTCTTTCCTGTCCTTCACTTTGAGGTATAAAATATACTGTTGGATCTCCGTATGTTATTACAGAAGCAAGACTTTCTTGGTATCTTACTTGTCCACTTGTTGTTGAATCATCTGGGCAACTTACAATAGCCCCCACTGACTGAATACCTGTTTCTGTCAAAGCATCTTGCGGTGCAATTGTAGCAGCTGCAGGTCCAGTTGTTCTAGCGACAAAAACTATACTAGTAACTAAGATTGCAAGAGCAATTAGAACTAATATTGTCATACCGGTAGAAACTCCACCTTTCTTATTTCCTAACATTTTATTTTTTAAAGCAGATTTTTAAGAGACCTTTTTAATATGCATGTCAAAACATAGACGTTATAAAACACTTGTGTTCAACAAACATAATCCCCTGATTTCATCTTTAAAATTTATCACTGCTTAACGATATATTTTGTTGACAAAATCAAATATTTACTATTTTTACGATATATCTATATACATTAGAAATTATATATAACCTTTGGCTCTCCAGAACCATCAGACTCTTAAAGGTTCGTTCATTCCTGGACAATAAAAAACACAGGGGGCTTTATACGTACTTCCATACTTATAAAAACATATATTTATATATGATGAAGTATTCAGCAAGGTTTTATAAATGATGAAATCTACAGAATACAAATGTTTAAATACTATAAAATAGTATTTTTGAACTATGAATTATCAAATTTTTATTATTCTAACCATAATCCATATATTATTTATGTTAATAATTTTCACAATAAATCATTTTTTTGATGATAATTTAATAATGAAAATATTTGCATATTTTAGTGCTTTTAGTTTAAACATAATAACCTTCTATATTTTTATTTATATCATAAACATAGCACAATCATTAATACTACTTAATTATTTCTTAATTACATCCATAATTTTTATAATATATTTTATACTTAATGAAGACTGGCTATTTAGAATTAATAAAATCTTAAATTTGGTACTAATGAGTTTATTAGGAATTACTATTTATTTTACTTTTATAATTTTAACATTCTAGAAATAAAAAAATAAAAAAATAAAAAAAATTACTTAGTAATTTTTTCAAGCTTTGCTTTATCTTTGATAATTCTATCTTCAAGTTTTTTCTTAGTTTCAGCATCTTTTACTGCGTTCTGAGCTTTTCGATTCTCATCTTTAGCTGCTTTTAAAACTTTCTTAGCTTCTACTTCAACAGCTTTAGCGCCCTTTCTCTTATAATATGCTCTAGTTTTTTCAACCTTAATTTTCTTAAAAGCTGCTAATTCTTTAGTATATGCTTTAACAATCTCTTTTTGTTTAGCATCCCAAATTTTATATGTAGGTAATCTAGTTACAGTACCATCACTTTGAACTGTATATCTATAACCTTCTTCTACTTCAATTTTTTGATCTGTTTTTTCCGCTGGTATCGGAAATGCTGGTTTTACTGGTTTTTCATTTTCTTCTGCCATTTTCCCCTCCTTAAGGTTTTTAATAAATGAAAGTTTTATCATTTATATACTTTTAGATTCTCAAGAGATAATATCATAATATGTAATAGTTTTTTTCATTTATTTATTTTTTTTTCATTAAAAAATAAATAATTTTGATCTACATTAAAAAAATTATAACTAACTAATATACATATTCAAAAATAACAATATATTTAAATACAAAATTCTTAAAAAATATATAATCAGGGGATGTATGCATGGAAAATGAAGCAGACATATATAAATATTATATAGGTAAAAGAGTTCGTATAACAAAACAACTGGCTAATGGTAAAAATTTTTTCTATAGAGGCTTAGCAACTAAATTAATTAATAATAAATTAATTATTAATGATAAATATGTTGGCCAAATAGTAATAGCTTTTGATGAAATTAAATTAATAGAAGTTATGTCACATAAATTAGATGACTTTAAAGATGTTCTGCCAGAAAATACGGACGATAAAAAAAATGAATGAAATATTTAATGTAAACGATGTCGAAAAAACATTTCAATTAACCAACTATGATGAAATAGAAATACGTGTTATTGAACCTAAAAAAGGTTCAAAAAACATTAAAACATTTCATACTCACAACAAACAAGATTTTATTAATAAAGCTAAAGAATTCTCAGGACAATCAATAAATCAAATTTATCATAGTGTATTCTTTGGAGTTAACGAAAGAAAAAAAGGTTGTAGTAAAGAAAAAGATATTTTCAAAGTAAATATTCTTCCTATCGATTTAGATTACAAAAGAGAATCATATACTAGTACTACTGATGAACAAGTAAAATATACTATTGAAATAGGTCACAAATTAAGACAGTGGTTTATTGATAATAACTTTGAAGCTCCTTCTATGTCAATGAGTGGAAATGGAGTTGGATTATACCTAAAAGTACCGGCTATTCCTTTCAAAAACAATGAAGCTATGCTTGATTTTAAAGCTAAGTGGACATTATTTACTAAAAAAATACGAAAAATTATAACAAATATGACTGATAAAGTTGAAGTTGATTACATACAAGATCTAAGTAGAATATTTAAAATTGTAGGAACTATGTCTGTAAAAGGAAATAAACACAGACTAACAAAATGGATTGAATATAATAATAAAGAAGATGAAAACTTAAAAGAATATATTATGCAAATGGACGCTGAAGAAGAAAAAACCAAACCAATTGAAGTTAAACCTTTAAGTAAAGATATGTTAAAAAAAATCATTGAAGATGCTAATATTCAAGAATTACTAAATATGAAAGGAGAACAGGGAAAAAGAAGTGAGTTAGAACAAAAATTATTTAATAAGTTAGTACTAAAAGGAATAACTGATTTTAAACAATTAGACGCTATTATGAGTACTTGTAAGATTGGTAAATGGCAAGAAGGAACCAAATCTTATAAAGAGCATACATATAAAAATTCTTTAGCGTTTGTTGCTAAACTTAAAAAAAATAAGCCAAAACAAACTGGAAGTTATATCAGTGTTGAATTAAGCGATAATAGATATTTAATTAATAATAAATCAGGAATTTTTATACAAAAAGAACAGTATGATAAAAATAAAAAAGAACCATTTTATACAAAAGAAAGAACAATTCATACTTGGCATATAGAAAAAGTAATTGTTGAACTATCCGCATACATGGATGACTTCTATTTTAAAATATTTGTTACTGATAACAAACACAAACGAGAATTAAAAGGAACTATTGATGAAGTAGCTGAACTATTTAAAAAAATTCCTGGTTGTTGTGAATCTAGAAGTGTAAAAGATTGTATGTCACATCTGGTTAGTTTTTTGCAAACAGAAGAACGAGTAGAAATTGAAAAAAATCCTTTAACAACTGCGTTTGGGTTTGCTTATGATAAAGAAAATAAAAAAATAATTATAAAAGATGTGCTTCAAAACACTAAAATGGTTGAAGAAGTCACAAAAGAACAACTAAAAAAAGGTTTAGACGCCCTGTTTACTATTATAGATAGTTATAATAAATCAGAATCACATAGAAATGAGTTAATAAGAATCATGGCAACTGGTTTGATTTATCCGTTTGGTTATATAAGAAAACAAATGTTACAGTTAGCTCCATTTGTAATTGTAAATGGACCATCAGGAACTGGAAAGACTTTAAGTGGTGATGTTATTCTTTGTATGTGGGGTTGTTGGGGTAAAAGAGGTTTTGAACATTCTGGAAGTACTGTTAATGGAGCTTATCAATTAGCAAAAAAATGTAGTGAAAATACAATGTTCTTATTGATAAACGAAGCTGGACAGTTTTTAGCTAAATTCTCTGAAAATAACGAGATCACAGAATTGTTAAAAAATATGGTTGAATCTCCATTCCCAATACGAGATAAAAAAAGTGGAATGTTTATTTCTTTTAGGACTCCTTTCTTAACTGCCAACTATCCTTTTAAATTTAGTACTGATGCGTTAAGATTAAAGACTTTAGTGTTCTCTTTTGAGAACGATTTTACACATTCAGGTGATGAAAGAGCAGAAGTAATGCAATTATTAAGTTCATCTGAAAGAGATTTATCTTATATTGGTTCTTGGCTAACAAATAAAGTATCACAACATGATAAAAAATATTTTGATATTATTACACAGAAAGATTATGCAAAAGCTTCTATGGATTTACTTAAAGAGTTGCTTGCTGATTCTGGAATGAATCATGATTTACCAACACCTCCAGTAGTAGGGTCTTACATAAATAATGAAACTACATCATTTTGGGAAAATATGATTGATTATATGAGAATAGAAATAATAAAAAGAGCTAAACAAGTTGCAAGTATTGATGAATCAAAAGAAGGATTAAATGTAAGACAGTGTATAGATATAATTATAGATAAAAATAATTTACCTACTTGGTTAATAACTATTCACAAAGATGTGGAATTAAAAGTACTTGTACCTGCTGAAATTCAACAATATGTGCAGACATTCTCTAAAGAAACCTTTGAAATGGGAGTTTATGAGAAAGAAGTAAAAAATAGAGATGGTTATGATTATGTAAAAAGTAAAAATGTGCGTGTGCACGGTAAATCTACCAAAAAAAGTGGCATGTATGTGTTAAAGTCAAAATTTGTTGAGTTATTCGAAGAGCGTGCGCACCTTGAAAAACAAAAAACATTGTCTAATTCTGCACCATAAAACTCTTTTAGGTAAGCACGTTACGCCTAATATGCCCGCAAAAAAACCAACGTCCTTATATTATTTTACAAAGTTCTATTTTATCATGGGAGCACCCGGGAGCATCGTAACCATTATGCTCAACGGGCTTAACGGGCTTACCCTGCTTACCGCGCTTACTACGCTTACTCCCCTTTATATATAAATATTTAATAATAATAATAAATATATATATAAGAACAGTTTCTTTATGATGTGATTGTTGGAGGAGCAACAAACATATAAATCAACGAATTATTATGGAATAAAGATGTACAAAAAATCATAATTTTTTTGTTAAAAAAATAAAACCAAATGGAGGAAATTAAAAAATGAAAAGAGTAGAATTACTAAAGATTGATGTAGATAAGTATGTAAACGATAAAGCCCAGATTGTTTCAGCTGAGGTAGTTAAGTTGAAATTTGGAACAGTAATAAAAGTTTTAACAAACCCGTTAGAACTTAAAGGAGATGATAAGCTCCCAGAAGGTCGTCATTTGACTGGAAGTATTTTATTAGGATTGGTAGATTCAGATGAAGGTTTGGCTATTGGAATAGATGGTAAATCTGAAAAATGGTTAATTGCTCATGGAGTAGATGTGACAAAAGATATTCCAGATGACTTAAAGATTGGAGATCAATGCAAAGCACTTCTTGGAAAAGATGTAGTTGTTCAAAAGAATACTGGCGGTTTCTTAGAAATTGCTTAATTTTTTTTATTTTTTTTAAAATGCGAAATGATGGTGTTAATTATGAAGAACATATTAACAAGTTTTTTAAAGGAACGAACGTGTCTAATATACATAATTACTGTGATATAGAGACTAAAAGTTCGTTATATGAAGTAAAAGGATGTAAAATATACTTAGAAAACAAGACTGGGTCAATGAGTTTAGGAAGATACCAAATAAATTTTGATAATCACAAACAATTAAAACAAGAAGCTGATAAGTTAAATAAAAAAGCAAAATATGTTTTTTTGTTAAGAATTGACAGACAAAAAATATTTAAAACAATGTCGTGGTTGGTAGTAAATCATATATTATTATTAGAAGGTCGAGAATTTAAAAAAGAAGATAGTGAAACAAAAATGTATAATATAAGATTAAGGAGCGTGTGGTAAAATGTTTAAATTAAAAAAAGAATTTAATATTAGTTGTAGTCATAGACTTTTTGATATGGATGCGTCAGATGAAACAAATAGTATAATTTTTGGTAGATGTTGTAAAAATCATGGGCACAATTATAAAATAATTCTTTATCTTAAATCTGACTCATTAAAGCATGGTATGTTATTAAATTTTAATGAAATAAAAGACATTTTCAACTTACATATAGATAATGTATATGATCATAAATTTTTGAATGATTGTCCTGGTTTTGAAAACGTTATACCAACTGCAGAAAATATGTGTAAAGTGTTTTTTAATAAGCTTAAAGTACATTTATCGACTTTATATGCTGTAGAAATATATGAAACAGAAGGTGCTTCTGCTATTTATGAGGATGATTAAAATGAAAGTGAATGAAATGTTTGAATCGTTGCAAGGCGAAGGTCGTTTTGTTGGATATCCTGTTATGTTTATTAGAATGTCAGGGTGTAATAGGTCTTGCGTCTTTTGCGACACATCTTATCATAACGAAGGAGAAGAACTGTCAGTAGAACAAATGGTTAAAAAGATAGATAAAAGTAATATGAATATTATTATTTTTACTGGAGGAGAACCTATGATGCAGTTCGATGATATTATAAAAGTTATTGAACAAACAAAAGATAAACAATATCATATTGAAACTAATGGTGATTTATTAGTTCCTGAAAGTTATTTTGATTATGTATGTTTTTCACCTAAAAGTGAAGAAGGTTTAAATAAAGCATTAGGATATCCTGGTATATGTGATATAAAAGTAGTTACAGATTTAAATTTAAATAAAAATATGTTAGAGTCAGCGACGATGATAATGCCGTTAACAACTATATCAGATATTAAAAATTTAAAAATTAAACAACAAGTATGGAAGTATTGTGAGAAACATAACAAGCGATATGCACCTAGACTTCATGTGGATGTTTGGGGAATGTCTAAACGAGGAGTTTAAATGAGAGATAATACAGATAATCTAAACAAAATGTATATTAGTTGGGAACAGTTTGGTATTGATATTGATAAATTAGCAAATCTTATTAGTTTAGAAGCTAGAGAGTTTGATAGCATTTATGGAATACCTCGTAATGGCACTATTATATCTAGTATTCTATCAAAAATGTTAAATTTGAAAATGGTTGATTATCCAGACTCCACTAGAACTCTTATAGTTGACGATATTTCGGATTCAGGAAAAACCTTAAAGGAATATAAGAACAAATTTAACGGTAATGTGATAGCTTGTATTTTTTATCGACAAAATACAGAAATAATGCCAGATATAGTTGTATATGATGCACAAAAAGATTGGATTGTATTTCCTTTTGAATTAAATGAAAAATAATTAATATAATAAAAATGGCATCTGAAATGATCAATAACGAAGAATTAAACAATATGATACCTAAAGATCGTCACTCTGTTTTTAAAAAATTATCAGCAGAGGAAATAAGAAACTTACATCCATCATATGTTAAAGTCATTGAAGAAAGTGGTATTACAGTTGAAGAGTATTTAGAACGAGTAAGAACAAAAAAATATCAAAAAAATAATAATCAAAAAATGAATGAACAACAAATGAATGATTTGGTAGATAAAGAAGTTGAGAAGGTAAAACAGCGGGATAAAACTGATGTTTTGAATAAGATTAAACACGCAAAACCACCTAAATCCGGCTCAAGGTTTGAAGATGTGTTAAAAGGTTATGAAGAAAAATATAAATATAAGTACAAGCGATTTGTCAAAGATTACAGGAATTCATCTTAGTTATGTTTCACGATTAAAGAAACAAGTTAAGGAATATTTAGAAGATCAAAATAAAAAACATTAAATGAGGTAAAAATGATACAAAATCCAGAAATGATTATAGAAAAAGATTTTGTTTCTCCAGTTACAGAGGAACAAATACAAATGAATGGAATTGATTTGAGAGTTGAAAGTGTACAGTCTATTGAAGGTGTTGTTTCTATATTTAAAGATAGTAAACAGTTGCCAAATTATATAAATATAAAGAGTGAAGTTAATTTAAATAAAGGAAAAATTTGGAAATTAGAACCTGGTAAAGCTTATCTTTTACAAATAGCAGAAACAATAAAAATACCAGAAGGAATGTGTGCTATGGTTTGGATGCGTTCAACCTTTAATAGAAGTGGAATTCCTATCTTTGCCTGTGTTTTTGATTCAGGTTATGAAGGCAAACCAACATTCACAGCATATCCTACAATTCCTTTGTATTTAGAAAAAGGAACAAGGGTGGCTCAGATAGTTTATTTTAATGCTGATACTGCTAAAATGTATGTTGGTCAGTATCAAGGAGAAGGAATAAAAAAAGAATGAATGAGGTAATATAAAATGAAAAAAATGAATACTTTAAGTAGGGCAACAATTTATGTGCATCGAAATCATGAAATGAGAGAAAAAGGAAGACTCAAATTTTTTAAACATGAAAGAATTAGGATTGAAATTAAATTAAAAAATAAAGAAAAAGCTGATTTCATTTATGCTGATGAGCTACAGAAATATCTAGCCGAAAATTTTGAATATGGAACAAAGTTAGAAAAGGAGGAGAAAAAAGATGAATAAAGAATTACCAAAATATAGAAATAAAGAAGATACAACAGGTTTAGCAATACAAAAAGTTGGTATACGAGGAGTAAGAGCACCGTTTACTTTAAAAACAAAAAATGGTGGAGATCAAGAAACTATAGGAACTTGGAGTATATATACAGATTTATCAGCACAATTTAAAGGTGTTAGTATGAGTCTTATGGAAAGAATACTACATCAAACTTTACAAAATGAAATAAGTGTTGATATATTAAAAGATATAACAACTCAAATTTATGAAAAGTCTGAACACAAATCCAAAGATGTATATGTGAAAGTTAAATTTCCATACTCAATTAAAGTTAAAGCACCAGCATCTGGTTTTGAAGCTGTAAAGGTTTATGATTGTATGTTGGAAGTTAGAAATATTGATGGAAAGATTAAAAAATATTTAACTGTAAAAGTTCAATATATAGCAACTTGTCCATGTGCGGCTGAATTAGCTGATGAATTAATGAAGACTGAAAATAAACAAAGTATGGCACATCAACAAAGAGGTTTTGCTGAAATTACTATAGAATTTGGAAATGAAATTGTATGGATAGAAGATGTGATTAACATTGCAGAAAATGAATTAAAAGCTACACCATATCCAGTTATTAGAAGGCCAGATGAACAAAATATTTGTTATACAGCACGTCAAAACTGTGCTTTTGTAGAAGAAGCTGTAAGAAATATTTGTCTTGGTCTTATTAAAGAATCTAGAATTTTAGATTATGTTGTAGTATGTAATCATGAGGAAAGTATTCATTCTCACTCAGCCGTTGCTGTAATGAATGATGGAAAGGAGTTAAAATGAGCAAAATAACTAAATCAATAATTGTAAAAACAGTTTTTAATGGAGAACATATGTATGAAGATGCACCAGAAGAAATTAAATTTCTGAGGGAACTTCACCCGCATATTTTTTTTGTATCGGCAAATATAGAGGTAACTAATAGCACTCGTGAATTAGAATTTTTCATGGTAAAAAGAGTTATAGACGACTATTGTAAAGAGTTTTTAACAGGTAATAGTGGTCGCTCTTGCGAAACTATGGCAGAATCTATTATTAATCTTTTACATAAAAAATATGGAAAAAGAAATTGTACTGTAACTGTATACGAAGATAACCAGAATGCTGGGAGGGTAAAATATGAAATTTGAAATAACTTTAGATGTGAAAGATGAAGCTATACAAAAACATTTTAAAGATTTTTGTCAAAGTTTAGCTGATAGATTTGCTGCAGGGGAAAAAGAATACGGTGTAAGTAGTTACATGGATATGGATTTAGAAGAAGAATTAAAACAGGAATTACTCGATATTCCAAATTATTTGTTGTTAAGGTTTATTCAAATGCAAAAAAGAAAGGAGGCGGCAAAAAAATGAAATTAGCTTTTATTAGTACTATAAAGAACCCACAACTAAGTTTAGAAGGAGATTTGTTATTCACTTTAGCACAACATGCTTTTAAGGTAGATGATTATATTGAATTTTATAAAAAACAAAAAAAATACAAGATTGTTGATTGTGGCGCCGCGGAACATGAAACTGTAAAACCAGAAATATTGTTAGATGTAGCTCGTGAATTGGATGCTAATGAAATCATTGTTCCAGATAAATTATGTGTTGGTTGGCGCTCAACTTTAATGGCTAAAAATTTTTTTGAAACACTTAGTCATGATGAAGCAAAAAAATATACTTTTCAATTAGTTGGTCAAGGAAAAACACCAGAACAATATATGACAAATGTAAATAATGTACTTAATCATGATTTATGTCCACCAAATGTTATTTTAGGCATAAGTAAATTTTCTTCAGTTATGTCTTTTGGTAACAGAGTAAGATGTGTAAAACATCTTATTGATAATGGTATCAAAAATGAAATGCATTTGCTTGGTACTACAGATGATTTAGCTGAGATTGTGAAGTTGAAAGACATTGCTCAAATTAGAAGTAATGATAGTTGTATTGCTATTTTAGCAGCAACTGAAGGATTAAAATTTACAAAAGATAATTTGTCTACGCTTAAACGTCCTGTAACTACAAATAAATATTTTGATATTCAGATGAGTGAAGAACAAATATTATTGGCTAAAGAAAATATGAAAGTACTAAAAAATACACAGGCTTAAATGTGTATTTTATAGGCCAATAGTATTTAAATATTTACATTTTTATATACTATAATAATGTATAAAATACAAATTCTTAATAAATTTACCGGTTGGGATAGTTTTAAACATAAAAAAACTAAAAAAACTCAATATTTTTTAACTAAATCTAATGCTATGAGAATTATTACTGTTTTTTTAGGAAATATAAAAAATATTAGAATAGTAAATACAGAAGATAAAAAAATTGTTTTCGAGAGGTGAAAAATGACTAAAACAACATATAATATATATCATGAAAAAGGAAAGGTAGATGAGTTTATAGCTTATTCTTCACAAGATGCTGCATATAAACACGTTAGAAAAGTAGATGCAAAAATAGGTCATAAATTTATTGTAGGTTCTAATTTAGCACCACCGTTTTTTTCTTATGTAGTAAAAACAGTAGAAGGAAGACGAAAGGCTGTTAAAGTTGATAAAATTAAGACTGATATTACTCGTGGATTTTTAATGAAGTGACGATTATTTAAAAAACAATATGAATGAATGACTATGAAAGCCGTATTATATATGAGATTGTTTGAAGATTCTGGAATAACTAAATTACAAATATTTAAAAATAAAAAAGAACATCTTGTTGAGTTACCATTTAAACCTTATTTTTTTGACTCAGCCAAAATAGATGGGTTAGTTGGAGAAGAAGTTATTTTAAAACCAGTTGATACATTACAACCTACTAAACTTTTTAAATATGAAGTTGATTCTGTAAAAGATATACCTAAATTAAGAACTAAAACGAGTATAGCTGCAGATGTAAATTATTTATTACGATTATGTATAGATCAACCTAGCTTTTTGAACCAGTATTTTCAAACAGATGAATTAACATTTTTATATCTTGATATTGAAACTGATAGTATTGGAATTTTCCCTAAGCCTGAATTGAACCCAATTATTAGTATAGGATATGCTATTAATGATGGTCCAGTAAAAGTAATTAAAATTGATAAATTAGAAGATGGTGATATAAAACTTTTATTAGAGTTTAATGAAGTTATGGAAAAGTACAATCCTGATGTCATAGTTGGATATAATATTTTAATGTTCGATTTACCATATATTTTGAAAAGAATGAAAAAGAATGGAATAAGTACAGATTGTTGGACAAGAGGTAAAACATCTGCATTTTTCACAACTAGTTCTGGTAATGAAGTTTATAATATTCAAGGAAGGTTTGTATTTGATGTGATTAAAGAAGTGTTTCAAGATCAAACAATTCATGGCATTTCGAAAGGATTAAAACCAGTTTCAAAATATTTTAAAGTTGATGAAAAAATAAGACAAATACCAGGATATGAAGATTATCAAATTATAACTGAAGATGTTCATATCACGAGGCCATTAATCGGAACAGATAAATTGGCAAAATATAATGAGAGTGATGTTCTTATCACACGTGAATTATGTAAAATGTACATTGCTAATGTGATAGCGTTTGCAGAAATGTTACATGCTCCATTAAATATGATGGCTAAACGAACTACAAGTATGATAGGTTCTATTTTTTATGCAACCGAACTTAAAAAGAAAGGTATTATTGAATGTACTATGCCTAATTATAAAAGACACCCAGATGTATTTGGAACTTTAAAGGAGGGTTATTAATGCCTTTTTTTAGAGAGTCTCGATTTAATGATGAGAAAGGAATACAAGGAGCTATTGTAGAGATTTATAAAACTGGTTTAATACGAAAAATAAAAAAGGTTGATTTTTCTGCTTTTTATCCTAGCATTGTTATGAGTTTTAATTTATCACCAGAAACAACAAAGATAAAGGAATATTTACCTTATACTAATAAATATGATTTTGATATACAAAAGGATAGAACATTGTTATATATTCCAGATAATAGAATTAATAAAACAGTTGTCATTGAAATAAATAACACTATTCAAGGATTTCTTCCAGCAAAACTTATTGAATTTAAAGAAAAAAGAGATAAGATTAAATTAAGATTAAGAGAAAAAAATTTAACACCAGGTGAACAAGTTTATCTTAATAGTTTATCATGGACTTATAAAATTTTATCAAATTCTGTTGGTTATGGAATTAATAAAAATGCATGGTTTAAATATGGAGATTTATCAATATCAATAGCAATTACTGGATTGGCTAGATATTTTATTCAGTTTGTAATGGACTTAAATCTTGATAAGAATATTGAAGTAGATACTGATGGTATATATGTAGATGGTGATATAAATATTGATGATGTTAATTATAAAATAAAGGAACATACATTAGATAAATTTAATATTCCATTTGTTAAAAATTATTTATTTTTAGAGTTAGATGAATACGATGCTGGATTTTTTTATAAAACTAAGAATTATCTTTTATTTAATAATGGTAAAGTTATAAAACATGGTGTTACATTTTTATCAAGTAGTAAAACAATACTTTTTAAGAAAGCTTTAGATAAAATAGCTGAATATATATTTAATAATAAGTCAGTTATTGAAGCTGTTAATATACTTATAAATGAAGAAAGTACACTTAAAGATTTTACTATGAAAACTAATATAAATCAACCTATTTCTGAATATAAAAATGATGGATGTTTGCAAAAACAATTAGCTAAACAAGTTAAAGAACATTTAAAACAAGATTTACAAGTTTCTGATACAATCGATTATATTAAGACCAAAGATGGCTATAAAATATTAACGATAGCAAAGTTACACGAAGTTGATAAAAGATATTATTATGATCAATTACAAACGTTAATTAATATTTTTACTGATGAAAAAATTAGTATTGAGAACGGTGGAGCTGTAATACAAAAAAAACTTGAAGGGTATTAGTTTTTAATGTACTATTATAGGGGTAAAGCATGGTAGCATTTATATATAAGTACTTATTATTACACCTTATAACAAGTTAAAACGCTTGTGGAGGCAAATAATATGAAAACTAAAATATATAATGTACCAGAACCAACAAGAGTAGAACAAATTGCTTTTATGAAAGCTAATTACCCAAAAGTTGATAACAGTGCTATTATAAAACAACTTGGAATAAATAAAAGTTATTTTTACAGACTTGTAGGAAAAGTTACTACCGCTGTTCATGCAGCTTAATTTTATTCAAATGTGATGGAGTGAAAAAAATGACTGAAGAAATTTTAATTTCGGAAGATGGGGAAACTCAAGTACTTTTATCAGATATACATAAATTTACTGTTTTTCACAAAACTTATGAGAATGGATTAAAATTAAAAGCATATGTCAATCCTGATTTATGTACTGTTATTGATGATATGGGTGAAGTAATTAAAAAAGGCAAGTATGAACATTTTCAAGTATATGAACATGATAAATTTTGTGCAGGAAGTAGACCAGGAAGTAGAGAAAGAATATCAAGAGAAATATCAAATGGTTTTATAGTGTTAGGCAAATATAATAAGTGTAGAACGAAGCTTATGAATAAAGTTAAAAAAGAAGCAAAAACAAAACAAAATAATAGTGTAGTAATGACAGGAATGAGTAGTGGTTATGCAGTACATAATAGTTATTTAGAATTAAAAATGAATGGTGATAATGATGTCAAAATATAACACCAATAAAAAATATAGAGAATGTGTAAAAAGATGTGTTAAAAAATATAGAGCTACTGAGAAAGGTATTATAACAACTCAACGAGCATTAAAAAAATTAAAAGATGTATATCCAGATTACATGAAAGATTATATGAAAAAACGAAGATCTGAAGCAAAAATACAAGGTATTTGTTGTAGATGTTTAAAAAGAAAAGCAATTAAAGGCATGGTATTATGTCGAATATGTAGAATATGAGGTGTAATAAAATGAATGAAGAAAATACATTAGGCAAATTCGAATGCGATAAATGTAGTAGTATAACTATTCTTAAAATTGATGATGATATAGGTGGTACTATTGATTGTAATAATTGTGGGGAAATGATTGATGTATGTCCTGAATGTAAATCAAAACAGGTTGAAATTGATGATTTTGGTGTTACATTATGTGATATATGTTTTGAAAAGAATTCAAAAGCAAAAAGTTATGTGCATGAAATGTCAAGACAAGAAGCTTATGATACTGGAAGACCAATGAGTAATAATGATTGAGATGAATCATAAAACATATGGTCTTATTTTTGGTCAAGATGCATTAATAGATTTAATACATTATGAAACTTTAAGTAAAAAAATAAATAACAGAGGAATAAAAAATGGAAGCAAAAAATGTGTTAGTTGATTACAATGTAGTCAGCGAATTAGCAGGACATCAAGAAAATAAAGGTGTTCAGTTAATAGAAGCAGCTAAAGATATCTTTAGCAAAGTAAAAGAAAAAGGTATGCAATGTGCAGTGAAAGGAGTTTTTAAAACTTTTAAATCTGTAGATGATTTGATGGATATTTTGATGGACGCTGTTCATAATAATTACAGAATATCTGTTTATGATGAGGATTTAGGAGGTTAAAATGGAAAAAAAACATAAACATAAAGGTGTAGATAGGAAACATCTTATTTCAAGAAAACATAAAAATCCAAAAGTTCAAAAGTTTCATAATGAAGCTTTAAAAAAGGATAAAAAAGATGTTAAAGTTGTTTTACCAACTAAAGTGGTAAATAAACCTATTAAAACTGCAAATGTTTCGGTTGATGCTGATGGTTTTATTAGTATTAACGTAGATGCTTTATCATTTAAAGGTGTACGATTAACTTTTACAAGACAAGAAGGAAGAACAAAAAAAGAAGTAGCATTACAAATAGATAAAATTCCTTGTAGAAGTGGTGGACATAATCGAAGAAAAGTTAAAGACATAAAAAAATAATTTTTTTATTTTTTTAAATGGGTGACACAAAATGAATGAAATGGAAACAAAAAAAATAGCAATAGTTGGTGCTGGTGGCATTAATAGTTGGGCTATAAAATGGTTACATCAGTTAATTGAAGATTTTGATAGAAAATTAATTTATGTAAAGATCTTCGATAATGATGAAGTAGAAGAAAAGAATTTACTACGTAATAATCAAAATTTTCAAATAGATGATTTACTATCACAAAAGGCGGAAGTTCTTTCTGAAAGATATAACTTTGATTGTGAAAACATTTTTATTACTGAGGATAATATTCAAAAATTAGCTAGTTTTGATGATATAATTTTAGGAGTAGATAATCATAAAACTAGGAAATTAATTTATGATTTTGCATTAAAGAATAATAAATATGTTCTTGATATGAGAGCTCAAGGCACTATCATGGGTTTTACAATTATAGATGGTAGTAAAGACATGGATTATTATAATAAAAAAATGTTTAATAATTTAGAAGTTATGGAAAGAAAAGGTAGTTGTCAGTTAAAGAGTGATGTTGAAAATGATCATATAGAAAATGCTAATCGAGTAATAGCAATGTTAGGTATTTATTCAGTTTATTTGAAAAGATTAAGAAAAGAAAAAGTATCTACGGACGAATGGAAATTTGTATATTAAAATGGTAGACACAATTTTGTTAGATGAGTTTAAATTTTATAATAAACAGAAGATTGTTATAGATGAAGCTATAATTAATTCATTTGAACAAAAATTGAAGAAAGGAGAAAATAGATTAAGATGGACTAATAATTTATTTGCTGATAATAAGATGTCGTTTGAATTTTCAAAAAGTGATGATGAAAATTTTATTGCTATGCATTCTTATTATTTTAAAGTAACTACAAAACAGATAGATAATGTAAAAACAATTTGGAATGATTATGTATTTTTTAATTTTAATTTAACAAATAATCAAGAACAAGTTTTAGAAGAAATTGATTATTCATCAGGAGCAATACAAGAGGAGTTAATAATAGATGATAAATTAAGTAGAACATTTGATAATTTTGAAGATTTTTTAATATTATTAATTGAAAAAGAAACTTTTTCTTTTGATATAACTTTTAATTTTTATGAAGGAGCTGAATATGAAGAGCAAAATAAAAAGGATCAAACAGAAATTTTAGAAAGTTTAAATTTTATTTTGAAAGCAGTCTTTAATGAAGAACAGATGTTAGAATTGCCTAAGTATACTATTAATTATAAACACATGAGAGATTCATTATATCATATTTTTAAAGTAGTTGAGAAAAGATATAATAATAAAAATTATCGTATAGCTTTTATCACACATATTAAAACCAATAGTGATTTTATTTTTAAGGTTAAGGTGTATTCTGAAGATAATGAAGAATATAATTATATTGATGAAAAGGTATTATATGTAAATGATAGTGATAATAATTATTATTTAGATATAAATCTAAATGAATATAATAATATAGGTTCATTACGAGTAGATATGAATATTTTTAAAATTTTAGCTAAATATATTTCAAAAGTAATTGGTGAAACAGATAGTAGAATAATTACATCTAATATATTTAATTTTTATAAATCAAAAGTGAGTTTTTTTAATAATTGGGATGATGAAGATATACAAGATGAAAAAGAATTGAAGATAATTGCTAAATATTTAGATTTGTTAAGAGGAGGACGAACAATTAAGATAGAACAAGTCAAAATAAATAAAACAAGTATTAGTCTTGATGATGATTCATTTAAAATTGAATTTAAAGAAAGTTTTTTTGATGTTGCTAGTAATTTTCTTGAATTAAGAAGATTGATATTAAGAAATGATGCTAAATATAATTTTAATCTATTATATGAAAAAATATTATCACTTTCTATGTTACAAATTATAGATCGTTCTAATGTGAAAGACGATGATTATAAAGAATTTGAAGAATGTAGTTTTAAAGTTAATGACATGGTTATTAATATTGATAAAGGAGATAATGGAAGAATACGTATTAATGATATTTTTTCTAGAATAGATGACGTCGATGATGTTTTGAATAGAGCAATTTGCTATAATAATGTTGATGATTATAACCAGTACTTAAAAGATGTTAGTTATATTGGAATTGATTTAAAAAGAATGATCAATAATGGTATTGTGATATGGTTACAAAATCCATTACATAGTTTATTTCAACTTCATGGCGATACTTCATTAGAAAAAATGCAAGTTAGGTTTAGTTTATTTTGGGATTCAGAAAAAAGATCAAGAATATATTTACATTTAAACAATAAAAAATATTTAATTAAAAAGAAAGGAAAATTTAAAACTTTTTTTAATAAGCCAGTAGCAACGGTAAAAATTTCACAATTAAATGTATTATTAAAAGAGTGTTTAGAAGAGTGGAAACCTGGCCAATTATTAGAAGTAGTAGAAAATGCTTTAGAAGAGTTTAAAATTATTAAAGCTAGAGGAGAAAAATTAGTCAAAGAAACAATAGAAGAAATTAACGCATTAAAGAATAATATAATAATAAATGGGCGAGAAATTAATGGCTTTTTATTAAGAGGTATATTGACTAATAAAGAATACTTTATTGAAAATGAAAACTTAGATGTGTATAAAAAAATTGATGGTGTTTGGAATCGAAGATGTGTAGTAAGTGATCCAAACAAATCAAGAATATATGAAGACAGATTAGCCAATCGATTGATTAATATTTATAATGAAAATCCTAATATAACAACAATATAAAATAAAGAATGAATGGAGGATATAAAAATGGCAAAAACATTAATTGTAGCAAGTAGAGTTAAAGAACTTTGCAAGTACCCAGGTGGTAAAAAAGATTTAAATATGTCATCTGGATTGTCTGGCGCCCTTACTTTAAAGGTTGAACAGATTATAACAAAAGCTTGTAAAAGAGCTATAGAAAATGGTAGAACTACCGTTATGATAAAAGATATTTAGGAGAGTGGATAAAAATGATGAATGAAGAAGAACAATATGATGAATTAATAGAACATATCGTAGAGATAGATGATTATATTTCAGTAATAATAAAAATACCAAAACGACTTGACGCATTAAAGATGAAAGCTTTAATGATGAAAACTAATAAGTTATTTAACTTATCTGAAGTACCAATACAAGAAGGACCTAGAGGGTCATATAAGAAGAAAATTAGGAAAAAAACTGATTATACTAAATTTAGTATAGAAGAACTAACAGAAATAGTTAAAAGTTGGATTACTGGTGATCATGATGTAAGAAATGCATTATCATCTAAATTAGAAATTGATAGAGATACTTTAGCTAAAAAAGTTAGTTATTGGAAACAAAAATTTAATATTGATATTAGTCATCTAACACCAAGTGCAATTAGTTCAGGCAGACCACCAACAAAAAATAAAACTAAAAAGTCACATAAAGGAGTTGATGGAAGAAATCCAGTATGGTCTGTTGATGAAATAAAAATATTAAAGACTAATTACATTACTAAAACAATACAAGAATTAATGGTTTTATTACCAGGTAGATCAAACACTTCTATATATAATAGAGCTAGTCGAGAAGGTGTATCTGATTCGTCAAAATATACTGGTGTTGGTAGAGGAAGACCATCAGTAAAAAAAGCTAAGATTAGTAAATCATATGTGAATAAACCATTAAGAAAATCAAAAAATAAAGCAATTATTTGGACTAAAGAAAAAAATAAAGAGTTTAAGTTGCTTTTTGAAGGTGGTAAAACTCAAGACGAAGTCGCTGAACATTTTAATATGAGTTTAAAGCAAGTTTGGGATAAAAGATTTAAAATGAAACAAACAGGTGAAATACAAGATGAATAGAGAAATTATAACAAAACAACTTACAAAAGAAGATCATTATAAGTTGAAGAGGTTAACAACATCTAATATAGCTTTTGAAATATTAAAAATTTTTGGTAAGCATATTGGACGTGATAACGAAATTACTAGAGGAAAATTATTTAAAAGAATTTATGCTAAGACTGAAGAAGCGTCTTTAATTGATGAACTTAGATGGGATTTTATTAAACGAGCAATGCATTTATGTAGACTACGTACAAAGTGTTTTATAGGTAGTAGATATTATAGAGGTATATGGAGATATTTTGTCGTTGATGACATGGGAGATGCTGAATATTACATCAATAACTTAAAGAAAAGCATTAAACGAATGGAATCAATGCAATCAAAATGTGCTGAATCAGTAAGAAAAGGCTGGAGTAAAGTTGATTGGTTTGCAGATGTTAAAGAAAAAAAATCTCTAGGTTATACAGGTAAAGTAATGGTATAATGAATTGGAGGACTAAAATGAAATGTGAAATATGTGAAACTGAAATGGATAATTTACCCACTTCTGACTTGTGTAAATGTCCTGCTTGTGGAACATTATCTGTAGAGGAGGATTAGAATGAAAGTTTTTGAAATAACAGAAAATGATGAAACATTAGACGCTTTTACATCGACAGAAGCTGAAAAAGAATTTACAAAAATTAGATCAAATATGAGGATAGGTACAATTTGTAATTTCAAACTTAAAAGATTAGGTTAGTGATAAAAATGGGACAAATTAATGTATTACAATTTTTAAAAGATAATAGATCTTGTTGGTTTACTGCTGTAAAAATAGCAAAAGAATTAAATATAGGTAAAAGCACAATATATACAAATATGATGAGATTGAAAAAAAGAGATTGTGTTATGATTAGAGATGGTCAATTAGAAGGAAACTCTAATTATAGATCAGTTACTGAGTATAAGTATAAAAGGTGAAGAAATGAAAACAATATTACAACAAACTAGAGAAAATATTAGTAAGAAAGTTTTAACTATTGATGTAGATGAACTTATTGAGTATCTTGAAGGCAATGTTAACTGGCTTAAATATAATATAAATACTTTAAAGAATGAAGATACACATAATCCAAAAAAAATGAATGAAAAATGTCCTAAATGTGGAAGAAGAACGTTAAAATTAAGTGATGGAGATCATATAGAAACAATAACTAATTGCCAAAATAAGAATTGTAATTATTATTGTAGTAGTTCATAAAAAGATAATTAATAGAGGAATAGATAAAATAACTCGATTAGCATAATTGGAGATATAAATGAAAAAGAAACGTAAAATTTTTATAATCTTAAAAGTAATTTTTGTAATAGTATTAACATTAGCAATATTATATAGTATATTTTGTTTGTGGATGTTATATTTAATAATAAGTTTAGGGTGGTAATATGGCTTTTATATCGATAAATAAAAATGGAAAGTTTCATTGTTTTTTAGAAGGTGAAGATTTATTTGAAATCAATAAAAAATTGGATGATTATAAGAAGAAATATAAGATTATAAATATGGGTTTATTTGGAAAAATTATTAAAGAATCTAGATGGAGTATAACTAATAAAATAAAAATATTAAAGGTACAAAATGAAAAATAATATCGTTGATTCAAAAGTGGTAATATTACAAGGTACAAAATATAAAGCATATTTAAAAAAAGTAGCGTCTTCTGTCTTGCCTGGAGGCAAACCTAGCAGTTATTGTGTACGACCTTTTATCAAAAAAATTAGATCTAAAAATTAATTTATGGACAATAAAGTGTGGCTTAAAGTGTTCTAATATAGATATTATATTATAGTATAATACAATTTATATTTTTTAATATAGATATTATATTATACTATAATACAATTTATATTTTTTAATATAGATGATACTATATACAAAAGTATAAAAAGGTGTAACATATAAAAATAATAATAATAATTATTATAATTATTTTAATTATTTTAATTATTATTATTATTATTTTTTGAGGGGTGAGTTACTATCGTTAAGAAAAATTATAAAACTAATTACACTATTCCTTTTGAGTTTCATGAGTATATTTTAAATTATAAAAAACAACGTTCTATTACTATGGAAGAAGCTTTAATTTTAATTGTTTCTGAACATAAAAAAAATAAAGAAAAACAGGACGCAACTAAAAAAGAACTAAAAGCGTAATAAGATGAATGAAAGAAGAATAGTATTTAATAAAGCTTACTGGGTATTTATTTATTTAGTTATTACTGATGAAAGATATTTAAACGTTGAAGGTAAGCTTTTAGCTAATATAGTTACTAAAAAAGGTTACTGTGAAAGCATAACTAAAGCAGCAAAAAATATGGGTATAGATATATCTAGGATTTGGAAAATTTGCCACGAAATCGAAAATAGAGGCCATGTACAAATGCAAAAAGATGGTAATAAGTTAAGAATTTTTTTTGATGAAAAGATTCAAAAAGAATCAACAAAAATGTTGAGGTTAGTATTAGAAGATGAATTTTAAAAAAGTTTTTATAACTACATCTTTAATAATATTATTTTTATTTATAATAATTATTATTTTATTACTTATTAATTCATCTACTGCTAAATGTTTACAAGGTCATCAATTTAATGATAATACTAGTGTTTGTACTTATATAGCTAATAATTGTTTGGTAGATGAATATGTTATAGAAATAAAAGGACAAAGATCGTGTTCTTATTCACCAAAAGGTTTTATGGATAATGGTATATTTACTTTTTTAATTATATTATTGATATTTGTATGGGTTATATTACTTATTGTTTATTTATTTTCAACTAGTAAAAAAGATAAACCAATTGATATATCAACATTTAAAAAAGAAGATTATGTATTTCCAGATTTAGCAATGTCTACATGGGCTCTTAAAATAGCTAGAGATACTAATATACCAATTATTGATAATAAATATGATTTATCATGTTTTGATTTTTTTGTTGGTAAAGGCCAAAGAAATGTTTTTCAAAAAGGAAAAGAATGGTTTTTAAAATTTTCTTGTAGTGTTACAGATGGTACGAATCCTGGAGTTTATACTGTAATATTAAGTTTGAGTAGAAGTGTTAATTGGATAAAAAATGGTAATTTTAATATGGAACAAGTTAATTTTGATGATTATAAAATTTCAAGAAATATGCCTATTCACACTTCAGAAGATCCTAGAGAAAGATTATTAGAACAGTTATGGGAAAGAGAACCAGAAAAAGCTATGGATATGCAACAACAATTAATTGAAAAAGCTATATCATCTCCGAGTATATTACAAAATCAACAAGCCCCAGAAGGGCAACCAGCTCAAATAATAAAACAGCCAGTAAGAAGATCTTGGTATAAAGGGAGAGGATATCGTGAACGTTGAGTATTTTGATATTACTAAAGATTTTTGGATTGCTCGTTGGTTAAAAAAACCACGAACAAAAGAAATTTTAAAAAGCAAAAAGATTATAGTAAGTAAAGGATATATAATTAAAATAGGAATAAGTGTAAAAGTTGTAAATAAAGTTATGACAATATATAAAAACATTGAAAAATATAATAGAATTGAAAATGAAAATGATTTATCTGTTATTGCTTTAAATATGGAATTACCTTTACCGGTTGTACTTCTTATTTTAAAAAATAAAAGTCTAATAAAAAATGAATAAAATTATATTAATAATGATGTCGATAATAATGATTGGAACAGTTTATGCTTCAGATTATATTTATAATTTGGATTATACAGATTTACCTTTTAATGATACATTAGATATTATTGTTAATGGTGTTAATAATTTAACATTATATATTGATTATAGTAATTTTACATATGGACATGATACTTTAAATTTTACCTCTAGTTCAATTATTTTAAGTGTGAATGTACATATTCCAAAAAATACTGAACCTATTAATTATACTGAAAGTGTTATACTTTATAATAATGATATTAATTTTACACATAATCTTACATTTGAATATAATATTTATAATGATACACCATCACCAACTGTTGATTATATTCAATTAGATTTTAATGAATATAAATATTCTATTTGTAGTTATAGTTTACCTTGGAATAATACAAAAAAGATTACAATTAGTGGTGTTTTTGGTCAAGAAATTTATACATTATTTAATGAAGATTTTATAGATGTTGTTGATAAATTTATTATAGGAACAAGTAATTTTTCTATTATTGATGTGAATATGCATTTAAATGAAAATGTAACTGAAGGAGTTCATACAAGAGTAATTCAGTTTAGTGTTGTGGATGGTTCTAGTAATATTACAATTCATTTTGATGTTCAAAATTGTATTAGACCACCACCAGAATATAATGCAATGATAGAAGCATGTGCAATAGTTAATAAGACACCTCAAGAAGCCTTATATTGCCAACAATTACAAACTGAATATAATTTAGCATTATATCAAGCAATGTTAGAAGCACAAGAAGTTCGTATAGAACAAAATACAACTATTAAATATGTTAATAATACTGTAAGAATTCCAGTTTTAGATTTAAATGATCAGTCTATAATTACTGCATTAAAAGAAATTCCTAGAACATGGAATCAAATGATTAGTGAACAACGAGAAAAAGATAAACTAATAACAACTAAGAATGATGAGATTAAAGCATTAATTACTGATAAAGAAACTCTTCAGAGAAATATACGAGAGGAAGTTGGAAAAGCTGTAAATTCAATGACTGAAGAAAGTAAATTAAAACAAAATACTATTGATATGTATGAAGATAAATATATGAAGAAAGCCACTTTAGGTTGGCTTATATTTTGGGTTATATTTATAGGTGGTGGATTTTATTTATATACTATATATCAAGATAATAATATGTGGTGAAAATGGGAAATAAAATAAATAGTGAAGATGCAATGGATTTTTTAATGACTTATGGATGGGCAATTTTAGTAGTTATAATAGCACTTGGAGCCTTGTTTTATTTTAATATATTATCATTAAATCCTGATGATTATATAGGGCTTAATAAAACAGAGATTGAAGAAGTCAATTGCACAACATATAAGAGAATAATTCCACTTGCTTCTAATTGTAGAGAAGTTAATAAATTATTATTAGAAGGAAAAGATTATATATTTGATGTAGAACATACAGTATTATGTACTAATGAAGATCATAACCATCAATGGATTATTAAAGCTGGAAGTACGATAGATGCATATATAATGAGGTGTATTAATTAAAATGGAAGATGAAAAAGAAAAGAAAATAATTGAAGAAGTTAAATTAGAAGAATATAAAGAAGAAGATAATAAAGAAGAAGATAATAAAGAAGAAGATAATAAAGAAGAATTAAAATCTGAATTTGATGAAAAAAAAGTTGATATTAAAGAAGAAGAAACAATTAAGTTTGTTGAGTCAGAAGATCCAGAAAGAAATACTACACCGTCTGAGTTTAAAGAATTTCCAGAAGAGCCAGAAAAGAAGAAGGTTGATTCTAAAACAATTATTATTGGACTGTTAATTCTTGAATTAATATTATCTATTTATACTAGTGGTTTTGGTTTAATGGGTAATGAAACAGTAGAAACAAATTTAGGATTACCAATGGATGAAGTTGAACAAATAGCTTTAGGTTATATTAGAACATCTATGGTTGCACCAAATGTAACAATAATAGTTGATAGTATTGTAAAAGATGATAATTTGTATAAGTTAACATTAATCATAAGTAATCAAACATTTGTATCTTATATTAATAAAGATGCAACTATGATTTTCCCTAATGGATTATCTATTGAATAATGGAACGTGGTAATTTTAAGCGTCAACAAAAACATAAGAATTTATTTTGTATTAAATGTGATATACCAATGATAAAACGAGGAAAGATTAAAGAGGGTGAACCTCGATATAAGTGTAAAAAATGTGGTGAGATGAGATAAAATGCCTGATGAAGAAGAAGTGTTAATGTCAACGGAAGAAGCGTCAATGATACCAACTATGGGTCTTGATATTATCGTATTGGATGAACTAAAGGAAGGAATGATTATTACATCACTAGCTGGGCTTAATGATGAATTAGTTGAAACTGCACATTATGAAATAAAAGGGATGCGTGATTGTATGAAAGATATATATCAAGCATATTCAACTAAAGCTAGTAAGAAAGAGATGTGTAATATATTAGAAAAACATAAGAAGCGAATTGATGATAATATACATGATTTTTTTGGTAAGATTGAAAATTTAAATAAGAATGAAAAGATGTTTAAGGTTGCTAAAAAAAAGATAAAAAACGGAGAAGTAATAATAAAATTTACTCCTATAAATATAGAAGAAAAACAAAAGTATGTAAAGTCAATTGTTAAGAAGTTAGTTAATAAAGTTTCAAAGGAACAATTAGTTCAGATGTTTGAACAAGCAGTAGTTAAATTGAATGATATAGGTCAATTGAAAAAGGCTGATAAAGCATTAGATAAAAAGAATCCTAAAGTGGAAGGTAAGAGAGGATGTTATAAACTCATCATTGATGATGTGGATTTGATGATGATAGGATGAGATACAAAATAGTAGTTACTTGTCCAGAAAAAAAGACAGCAGAAAAGGTTTATGATTTGCTTAAAAAATCAAAGGTATATAATAGTCAAGAGATTATGTCAATAAATTCAATAAAAGAAGTATGTGATGAATGTTCGAGGAAGTTGTAAATGGTAAAACAAAGATTAATGTTAAAAGAAAAAGACGCTTATGCTGCAGGAATGTTAGAATGTAAGGGAGGTTTTTATCTTCATAAAGGCAATAATCGTATTAAAAAATATATAGGCTTTAAGATAGTATCAAAAGAAAATAAAAAATCAATATCAAAATTATTAATATGTTTGAAAGAAAGAAAAATAATATTTAAACAATATACTAATTCATTAGACACAACTACTATATATTATATTAATGAAGATAAGATGGTTAGAAAATTAATTAAATTTATATCACGATATTGTTATAGAGATGATTATAAAAAATATAAATATGATTGGAAATTGGGGTGGTTTAAATCGTAAGAGTTAAGGCGAAAACGTTGTACATATGGGAAGGTCCAGATGATTTTTGTATTATGAGAGGATACCAACCAGTAGCTAATCCTAGGAATACTACTGGCATGAATATACGTATTAAGCATAAAGGAGCAATGTCAAAATTTATGTTAGCAGAAAATATTGATTTAATGTTTCTAAGTGAACCAAAAAAATTAAGAGTGGGTAGTGGTTTTCTTGATGGATGGCAAGTTTATCGTGTTAAAAGAAGTTTTGGAAGTGGTGAGCCTTATATTCCTGATGTGCCTCCTGTAGTAGCTACTATGATTGATAGTTTGAGAAATCAATTAGCTATTATGACACGAAAGTATCACGAAGCTAGAAAACTTAATTATGATAGAGAACAAAGAGATTTATTTAGAGCTAAAGTTAAAGATGACTTTAAATTTATAGGAGACGCTAAAAATAAATTATTTACTCAAAATGATTATGGTGGTGGCGGAGCGTGGTCGAGCCCATTTACTAGTAGATGGAACTCTAATTTAGGTTCTGGTGGAGGAGACCAAAGTGAATAAAAATGAATAATTCAAGCATAGAAGAATATGATATTACACAAGCACAGAAGTTGTTATCTAATATTAGATTCATTAGCGATTTAAGAAAATTTAAAGTCTCTAAGCCTTTTACTTTAATGGATGAAATAACTATGCAAGAATGGGTAAAAATATATGTAGAGAATATAGAGTGGAATGGTAGTATAGGAATAGAAAAAGAAGTGTTGCATATGATTCACAAACTAGATAGTCAAATGCAAATTTTATCTAGTAGAGCTGAAGAAGGTTATCGTAAATTGTTAATGGTCTTAGAGAGAAGAGCATCTATTATCAAATTATTAAATGATAAAATCTTTGAGTTAGAAAAAGAAAAAATATCTAATATACAGCCAGCTGTAATGGTTCCACCTATAAATACAGAGGCTAAAGATGAAGATAGTAATAAAGAAGAAGATAAAGAAGAAGAAAAAAAGACGAAGACTAAAACAGCACCTAGATGGATGAATAAAAAACCTTCACCCACCTAATATTAAAGAGTAGAAAGACAAGATAAAAAGTAAAGAAATGATTAATTCCCGTCAAAATTTTGTGCGGTATGCTAAATATGGAAACAGTCAAAATTGAAATAGATATGGTACAGTTTATACGAAAGTTGACACAAAAAAATTATATATCACTTTATATTAATAAGGGTTGTAATATGATATTAACACCACCAGAACTTAGATCTATGTATAATCTATTAAACTTATTAGAATTTCATGAAATACATAATGAAATAAAAATTAGTGATTTATTAGCACAATCAGGTTTAGGTAGAGTATCATTTACTAGTAATATTTGGAAATTGATGCCTTATTGTATAAATGTGAAAGGTTTAGCCAGTCTCGTTCCTGGCAGAAGTGGAGCTAGATTTATATCAATAAATCAAAATGGGCTAGAAGTTTTAAAAAGATGGAGAGATCAAAATGTATGAAAATGTAATAAATGACATTCTGCAATTAGAAGCTCAAAAACCAGATGATTATTGGAGAGAGAAAGCCGAAGCCCCCTTATTTACTAAAAAACCTTTTTATGAATATCAAGGAGAAATACCAGAAGAAGATATAATCACGATGAGTGTAGATACTAGAGATGCACAAAGTAGAACACCTTTAAATGCGTTAGTATGTGCATCTACGGGAGTGGGTAAAGGACGTCTAATAAAAAATATAGTAAAAGCTTATCATAAACAAGGATATAAAATTTTATATTTTGAACCTAAAAGCATTGAGATGATGAATGCACGAAAAATGGGTAAAGGTAATAAAGTTCATCCATTAGATAAAAATGAAAAACTGCCAGTCGTAAGTTATGTTCCTAATTATATTAAAAGTTATTTAGATCTAAATTATCCTGAGATGAGTAGAAAAGTAACTTTTTATTCTCCAGAACTTAGTAAGTTAAATTATCGAGAAATTTGGCAAAGTTTTGGAGTTCCTGATAAAGCTGCAGATTTAATTGTTGAAATGGTTCAAAAAGGAACAACTAATATAGACGCTTTTATAGCTAAAATAGCTAGAACAAGTTTACATTCAATGACTAAACAAGCAGCTTTAGCATCATTAAATAATTTAAAAGGAACGGGATTATTTTCAGCAAAGAGAAAACTTGATTTAGAAGTTGAATGGGAAAAAAGTAATATTGTAGTTATTAATTATTTTAGTCGAGATGGAGCTTTTATGAATACAGAAATTGGGCTTGTGTTAGATTTAATCAGAGATATTGGTATTATGGAAAGTAAAAAAGGATTAAAAAATATTACAAAAAAATTAATAATTTTTGATGATGCTTTTTATTATGCAGGTTTAAGTGCAACATTAGCCACTAGATCTTCTGGAGGTATTAATTTAGCAATTCGAAATATTTCAAACTGTCAAAATAATTTTAGAACGTGGGGTATTGATACAATGTTTGTTGTTCAATCACCAGATACTAATGCTATTTTTCCTGCATTAATAGATGGATGTACTACAAAATTTATAAGTTATGTAGAAAATCCTAGTTCTTTGCAAGGAAAAGTACCTTATGCTGCTTATTCGTTAGTTTCAAATGTTAATCCGGCTAAAGGTCCTGTTTTACATGTGAATGAACAAAATTATTTATTTCAATGGATATATGTTCAAGGTAAGACAAGATGGAAAACTGGTTTTCCATTTGATTGTACTGTTGGACACTCATAATAAAATGGAAAAAAACAAATTAATAATAATATATGAAAAGCATCATTCACAAGGCACGATGGAAAATTATAAACCTTTTAGTACTTCATGGAAAAAGGTAGCATCTTTTAGTTGTTTAACTAAAGCAAAAACATTTATTATAAAAATGAATAAGAAAAGAAATTCAAATTATTGGACTTATAAAATGGAAGAAAAGGAGTGATTATAATGGGGATGAAAAATATGTCATATGATAAACATGTTAAAGATATAAAGTCGTTAGATGTAATATTAATAACAATTATTTCATTAGTTATATTATTAGGAATATTTGCTATTATGGTTTCAAAAACAAAAAATGAAGTTACATATCAAGAAGAAGTGTGTAATAATTTAGAAAAAGAAGTTAATGGAGAAATTGAAATATTTCCAGAGATTCAAATTACAATGCAACAAATAGCAAAAATATATGCATTTACTGTAGTAGTTGAGGGTAGATCATCTACACCTTGGAAATGGGACGAAGATGGTGTTATGTGTAGTATGGATATTCAATTATGTGAAATAAGTAATTTGTTTTGTATGAATGCTACGATGCAAGTGCCTGTTGAATATAATGAATGGGAATTTTTTCAAATGAAAAAGCCACCTGCAGAATCACAATATGTACCTATAGATCAATTAAAAACTAATAATACTATATGTGAGGAATCAAACGAAACTATTTGTAATCTTGATTTAAAATGATAGCAATAAAATGTAATTGGTGTGGACAAGATAATGAAATACTATTAATAGAATGTAAATATTGTGGAAATGATTTAATTAGTAATATACGATATGTATCTAAAGAAAAACAATATTATTATAAGAGGGGAAAAAATGGTATTTAATTTATATTGGAGAGGTCATGCAACTGAAAAATTAACTAAACTTAAAAATGCTTCAAAGGAAGATTTATTAGAAGCAATTTCATTAGCAATTGATGATAGTAAAGAAGTACTTAGAGTTAAGATTGAGAGGTGTGAAAATGGTAAAAAAGAAACAAACGAAAGTGCAAAAATTAAAGAGTAGTTTGGTTGATATAAAAGATCGGTTGGTTAAAATGAATATTAAGTCTAATGAATATATAAATAGTCACCCGATATCAATGAGAACAGTAAGTCATCTTGGAGCTGCAATGGTAGGTGGTATTATTGGTTTTTTAATAGGCAAAAGAAAATGACTGAAAGATTTAATAGTAAATTGGTTTGTTGCTTATGTAGAAAACATCGACGATTATATACTATCGGAAAACATGGTAATCAATCAGATTTATGTCTTAAATGTTTGACTAATTTGTCTAATTATAAATATAAAAAACTTATAAAATGAATAATAAAAAAAAGAGGTCATTGGGTGGATTTATCGCTGAGATAGGTATATTTGACAGTTTCATAGATGCAATAACAAGTTTTGCAAATTTTGGAATAGATGATGAATATAAGAAAGCAAGAAGTAAAGAATTATCAATATTAGGTAAGAAAGAACCAAATATTGTTGATCAATTACCTATATTTTATCATAAAAAATCAAAAGTTATAAATACTTATAGGAAAGAACCTAAGATGGGAGAACAAAGATATTATAATAAGAATGTGAAGGATAATGAGAATGTTTGAACATTTTTTAGGAAAACAAGTAAAATGTCCATATATTGATGGTAAACAATATAGAATTGCTAGAGGTAAATTATCTGAAATAAATAAAGAGTTTGTCAAAATAGAAGGCAAGATTGGAGTAATTATAATAAATAAAAGTAGTATTCAAAGAATGAGTTTATTGAAATAATAGTCCTATATTATAGGAAGGAGGAAATCGAAAATGGTATTTGGAAAGAAAAAGGAAGATAAAGACAATGATATAGAAGTAGAATTGCCGCCACCACCGCCACCGCCAGAAGATTTAAGTATAGTAATTACTGATGATTTGGTTAAGACTGGTGAGATTGATATAGGTGATGATGAATATAATACAATATTAACACGACTTAGTGAAAGAAATCAAGAAGATCAAGGTGATACTGTACCTGTAGATATTCTTGGAGAGAAAGGATTAATGTATAATTTAATTGATAAAGTATTTAAATTAAGAAACGCTTTAGAAGATAATATAAATGATGAAGAAGTTTTAGATATATGGATAGAAATAGCTGACAAATCTATTTTAGGAATAATTCAAAACGAGAAGAGGTAAAAAATAAAATGGTTTTTGGAAAGAAGAAAAAAGATGAACAAAAAATTGATTTTAGTGATCCAAATATAGCTGTACAAGTTCCAGCTCCAGTTATAACATATCCAGAGGGTGTTGATGAAAATGGTGAACCAATTAATGTATCAGGTCAAATTGATGAATCTCCAAGAGTATTTAATTCACCTTTTGGTGGTACTACAAAAACTGAACCAGAAGAAATTCAATTAATAATGCGTATGGAATTACGTCTTCAGGATAAACATATGATGCAAGAAATGCTTGATGGACTACATTCTATAATTAAGGATTATGGAAAGGAGGTTATTATAAATTTTAGTATTGAACCTGAAAAAGCAAAAAATGCCTAGTTATAAGGTACATGCTGTATTTGGTTTTTTGTTTGTGGTAGTTATTATTTTTTTATTATATTTTTATGATTTAATAAACCTTAATGCAAAAATACTATTTTATATACCTGCAATATTAGTCTTTGCTTTACTTCCAGATTTAGATAGTGGATCAAGTATTATTAGACGATCTATACTTACATTATTAATTTTAATATTTATAGGATCTTCTATAATGTTTTTTATGACACATGATATAATGTATATTGCACCAATAACTATAATTATAATATTGAATATAATTATAAAGTTATCAAAGCATAGAGGTTTAATGCATAATATAATAACAGGAATTATATTAGCATCACCATTATTAGTTATTGATTGGGGAGTTGCATTAGCAGCTTTTTTTGCTTATTTTTCTCATTTATTATTAGACGGAAAGTTAATTTAGAAAATTTCTATTTGTATAATATCCCTACAACAATACCATGTATTTGACATCGTTTTATTATATCTCTATTATGACTATTATCTCCTTTAGTATATATAATATCACCTGGATAAATCGCTTCTATTCTATGAATAATTGAAACATTAATATCAATATTTGTATCAAAATATATTGTATTAACTTCACAATCAGTTTTATTTTTTAAAGTGTAATATACTAATTCTCCACTTTTAAGTTTATAATTATTATTTATATATTTTACGATTGCGTAATTGTCTTCATAGAATATAGGTTGCATAGAATTACCATATAATCTTATTAAGTCATAACCATTAATATTAAAATCATCAATATTGAATTTAGAATGTGAAGGTAATAATATTTCATCTTGTCTACAGTAACAATCACAAGTTATATTTTGTTTATATTTAAAAACGGTATCACTATTCTCTTTACTAATAAGATAACCAGTAAATAATGATGCTATAATCATAATAATAATTATAAAATTTTTCATTTTATTATCACCGTTTTAGTTAATATAACATCATCACTACAATCCTTGTAATCAATTTTTAGATTATTTTTTCCTTTTGTTAGATTATAATAATCTATATTTACAGTAATATAATTCCAAACAGTTTCATTACTGCACTGATATGTGAAATTATTTAGCGTTAATATATTACCATTGATATAAACTTCAAATAATCTAAATGGATCTAAACAAGCATCATAAAATTTATCGTAGTCACAATCATATGTTTTACAACAACCAATTCCATTTTTCACTTCCCAAGAAAAGTTTATAAATTTATCATCTTGTATGGCTTTAAATTTTATAATTTCTTTATTGTTAACATATATACTATTGCTATTTCCACCTCCACTACGTTTTTCGAGTGTAATAATAGTATTATCATCAATTATTGTTAATGGTTGTGATTTATCACCAGAAAGTATTTTCTTAAAAAAACCTTTAGCAGCATCAACATAATTATTTATATCAATTGAATTTGCTAATACTACAGATATTAGAATAAGAATTGCGATTATTAAAATTAATGTTTCACTTATTTCCAATTTTATTTACACCATATCCAAATAAAAATACACCTAGCATTGATAACATAAACCCAGATTTAATTTGATTTCCACCAATTATCATTAAGGTTATAAAGTCTGTTTTTTCAAATGTATTAGTTATTTCTGTAAATTTTACATCATAATATGATTCAACTCTTAGCATATTTTGAGATAAATCTACATTATGAAAACCATTATAGAATATATTACTTCCAGTCATAAATATGATCATACCAATAATAATGAATAACGCAGTTTTTGATAGTTTTTCAGTTTTATTAGTCGAATTCTTCATCTATCATTACCTTCAAATCTTCTTTTGCATATCCTAATTTATGTGGAGCATTATAATCAGTCATTTTATCTTTCCAATTAAAATACCATCTACCAATGATATCTGCTATTTTTATTTTATCTTTTGTGTTCATTTATATTCCTTAATTATTGAAATTTAAGTTGATGACCTAATTCAAATATCTTATCAACTATTTGTTCTCTTTTTGATTTTCTTAATTCATATATTTTATGTGCTAATGCAAATGCTATACTTGATAATATTATTGGTAATAACATAAATAATCCTACAAGCCAAAAATAACTTTGCATTTTATCATCTGTTGTTAATTGTTTCATTGATTCTACATATTCTTCTGGCGCTTCATAATAGTTTTGGGTAGCTCTTATATTAGTAGTAGCACCTAAAATATGACCAGCACATAAATAAATTGTAAACATAAATACAATAAATAACTTAGTTAATGATATTGATTTAAATAAAGTTCTTATTAAAAATACAGTAATCAAAGTGGTTAGTATTAATAATGTAACGATACCACCTTCTAATAAGAATAATGGGTTAGATTCAGATATTTTAAATACTGGTGAACCAAATGCTGTCCATAGATCAGCTATTGTAGTTACAAATAATAATACTATTAAAGTCCATAATATTTTTTTTTCTGTTATTTTGAATTTGTTTTTTACAGTTGTGATATTCATTTATGCCTCCAATTATGCACAAGCAGAGATAATAGGTTCAAGTACATATTTTTGTGTGTAGTTATCCATTGTCTTTCATCTCTTGTGTCAATTATGATAGTTCAAATTCTCTCCATATTTATATCAATATCCTTTATATGGATTAGAAGATATTTTAAAGTAAAAGCCATTTTACACATAATCTCGACTTTCCTTACTGTATCGGATTTGATTATAAAATCCCCCGTCTTTTTATCTACATATTTCTCTAATTCTTGAATAATCTTTCTAGTTTCTGCCAGTTCTTTTGAACTTAATGTTACATATTTCCTTTCCATTTATATCATTCCTTTGTATTCCTTATCTTATGTCATTTCAGCAACATTGGCAAGAATCTGGAAAGTAATCTCCACAATGGTTACATTTCCAACCATAAGGGAAACATTGATATTCTATATCCTTGCTATTGCATTTCTTACATTTCTTCATTGTGTTTAAGCCGTAGGCTCTTTAATCTGAGTATAAGACCATTCTATTAATTCCATTATTGTAGTCTTGTTTGGAAATTTTGTAGTATGTTTAATAAAATCTGCTACTAATTCATCCAATGCTTTATGTAATCTTATATGTGTCTTTTGATGTTCTTTATCCATTATTATCACACCTTTGCATTCCTTATCTTAGTTGTATTAATATACCTCATCACTAGTAAGCCGTATAATTGATCTAGTGTCTTTATCATTTAACTTTTCATCTTTATTCTCTAACTTACTCAATCTCATTTCTAATTCCGTTATTTTTTCTTCTATTATCATTTTATAATTTACCTCAGTTTTCTAAATTTGTTTTTAATAATAAACCCAATCATTACAAGGCCTAATAAAAACGCCTTTATTTTGCTACCTGTTACAGAAGATTTACCAACTCTTTTCTTATAATTTAATGGGATCTCCATAAAATTAATATTTTTTTTAATAATTAATAACATCATTTCCACTCCAAAATGAGAACCTCCTATTGTGAAATAAGGTTCAATTTTTTGTAATACTGATCTTTTTATTAAACGCATAGTACATCCAACGTCTGTTAAAATTGAAGTATTGTAAAGCAATTCCATTAGTTTTGCAATAAATACATTTCCCCATTTGATAAAGAAGCCTATATTTGCTCCTTCCCAAATAAGATTTCTGCTAGTCCTAGAACCGAAAACCACATCAAAGTCATCCGAATAGGCTAATAATTTAATTATATCTCTGCCTAAAAAAGTTCCATCTGGTTCTGCTAAGATTATATAATCACCACTTGCAAATTTTAATCCTTTTCTAATTGCATGACCATAACCTTGTTTATGTTCATATACTTCTTTTGCTTTAGTTTTTGATACTTCTTTAGATGTACCATAAGCAGCATTATTATTTACAACAATTATTTCATCAATATATCCAGAACTAAAGAAATCATTAATTGAAGTCTTTATAGATTTCTTCTCATTGTAAGTTGGAAAAATTACAGATATTTTTTTATTTTTCCACATCCTTTTGTACCTTCATTTTATTTCTCCTAAGTAAATTATTGAGGTCCATCTCTTGATTCCCAAGAGTTATTAAGTCCGTTGAGTTGGGTTTGGCATACGAAATAAAATGTTGCAACATCTTCAATCGTAAAGTCTGTATTACAGATTACAAGTCTGATACATTTTATATTGACATCAACTGTTCAGCACTGTTTCCAGTGGCTAGTTTCTGATACTCATTGGGTTGTATTCAAGTGGACCACAATAAAATTATCCTTTGATTCTTTTATCCATTAGATAAGCTAGTGTTCCAGCTTTTTCAAGTTTTGATAGTTCAACTCCAGCAATAACTTCGTTTAAAACTACCATAACAACATCTGCTTTATCTTTTTTTGAATCAAGATTGTTTATGTTACCAACAACCTTTTTTGTTTGTTCTGTTATTTCTTCAATTATTTTTTGTACTGTTTTTTCACTCATTTTAATTCCTCCTTACCCAAACAATGCATGCAAGGGATGTTTTTATCATATTCTACATATTCTTCTGATTCTGTTACTTTTATTGAACAGCTTCTTAGTTTAGATTTTTTATGAATCCAACCAATAGGGGTTTCAATTATTTCCCAACCACAATGTCTACATAACATTTTACATTAATTTAGGTGTATCAGGCATATCTCCACCAACTGGTTTTTTTACTTCTATATTATTTGGTGCAATTCCTTGACCTATTACTATTAATTGTTGACAATCAAATAATTCAGCAGTTACAATTTTCTTATCTTTATCTAATCTAGGTTTTAATTGATATTGAATACATCCGTTATAAAATAATATTTTAGATATTGCAATACCTTCAAAACCTGAGATTCTATCTTTAACTAGATGACCTAATGGTATATTCATTAAATCAATGTGTTCAAAGCTTTCTTTTTCTAGTGTTTTTGCCATTTTTGCCTCGTATTATTTTTTTATAATTTTTCTTATTCTTTTATTAATCCATTGATTACAACATAGACATTTTTTACCTTCTTGTATCATTTTAAATTTTTCAATAATCTTTAAACCAGCTTTATTTCTATCATATCTAACATTAGATAATTCAACAATATCTCCAGTTTTATAATCTCTTCTTATCCAAGGACTATAACATTTATCAATATTAATTATTTTTACTTTATACATTTTATTTCTTTTTTATAAACATTATACAACCAACACTACCAATAAGTGCAATCATAGTTGTTATTGGATTAAATTCTGGAATTTCTTGAGATGTTGGAGGTGAATATTGAGTTGATCTTGACACAGATCCTCTACCATTTTCAAATTTTCTATAAATAAAATTTGTAAACGTATCGGTTTCTTCTGTCTCCCATAATGTTGTTATAAAACTACCTGATTGTGACGTTTTAATATATCCTACTAATTTTGTTTGTAATATATCATTCTTTTCAGCAGTAACAAACCAATTAAACTCACATTCTGGTTCAAACCCCCAACCATAAAAATATACGATAGTATCTGTTATTAAAGAGTTAGTTTCTCCAACACCACAAAGCTCATCTGAACCAAAAACTATTGTTGCCATAAATAATACACCCAAAATTAATATTAATTTTTTCATTTTTTCACCTTTATTGATAATAGCTGTGATCGTATTTTTTTTTCAGCAAAACTTTCAAAGTTATTAGTAGCTCGCCATATAATATGCCATTTATTTTGATACCATATTCTAGCTTCTAAAGTAGTATTCCAACCACCAAATAATGCTAAATATAATAGTTTTTGGTTTAAAAGTATTTTATACCAACATTTATCACCACGATATAAATCTTTTACTTTCATACCTATCCAATGCCAACCTTCCATTCCATCATTCATATCTCGTATACAAGTAATTTCTATCCTACCATCTTCATATTTATCATCTTTAATTAATAGTGCAGTGGCTTCAATTATTGTATAATCCATTGGATTAGGTTCTTTTATTTGAATCATTTTTTATATCCAATAATTAATAAAACTATAGCAATTAAAAAACATAAATAAATCAACCATCTAGGCATGGGAAACACTGCTTCTTTATTAACATATTTTAGATATTTTATTAGTTTTTTATATTTTTTCATTTTTTCATATTCTTCTTGCTGCTATTTTTCCTTTTTCTTTTCTATATCTTCTTAATAAAGTTGAGGTAGTAACACCAATTGTTTTAGCTATTTCAGACCACGAATATACAAATTTACCTGTGTCTTTATCTGTTACAGCTAAAAAATTTTCGACTTGTTTCCAATTAATTTTTGCTTTTGGTCTTCCAAACTTTTCAGGATTGTTCTTATATGCGATATCTCTACCAATTCTAGTATTATCTATTATAGTTTCTCTTTGCCATTCAGCAACACTAGCCATAATACCCATAACCATTCTTCCAAATGTGTTTGCAGTATCTAAACTTTGTTCTACAAATTTAAGATGTATATTTATTTTTTGTAATTCTTTTTGAGTATTAATCATTTGTTGTAAATTTCTACCGAATCTATCAACTCTTAGACAATATATTTTATCAAATTTTTTTTCTTTAGCATCTATAATCATTTTTAAAAAATCTTTCATATATTCTTGTGACTTACCACTAATATATTGATCTACATAACTTTTATAGAATTCATTATCATCAACACTAATCTGCTTATTACATTTATCTAATTGGTTTTGAATACTTTTTGCGATGTATTCACCTTGTTCCTTTCTAGTTGGACTAACTCGTGCGTATATTGCCGCTTTCATTTTTACCCGTTATTTTTATTTTAAATTAAATATACATTTTATAATATGTATTATTAATACACTATTTTGTTTATAACACCTAATTATCTATACTTAGTTTTAAATAATAAAGACATTTAAATACTTTTACCAATTTGAATTAGTATAATCAAGTATATAATCAACCAGAATTCACAAATAACTATTAAAACATGGTAAATCAACGTAATATTTATTAGATATTGCCGCTGTTTTAAGTGAAAAAAACGGTTTATCGAGCGATTTTGCCCCTATGAAACTTTAGAAAAAGCAATAATTATATTAAATTCATAGTGAAAATAAAGATGTCAATTATCTATATATGTGAATAACACCTATACCTTGACATTCCATATTCCAACCATGTTTAGTTAACATTTCAGTAAACTTTTTACGGTATCTGTATTGATCTACAGGTTCATATTCAAAGCCAAATTCTTCTGAAGCCTCTTTCATTAAGTAAGGTTCTTCGTTTAAAGACGGATCATATATTAATGTTAAAAGTGTTCCATCAGTACGTAAATGTATTGAATTATTATTTGTTTTTTTAAGAACATATAACATTTGTTCTTGATATTTCCTTTCTAATTTACCAATAAAAGATTTAATTTTAACTAATATTTCGCTTGGTACTGTTTGTTTCATTTTTTACCTCATTAAACTATTGGTCTTCCATCATCATAGTATGATATCAAATCATCATCACTATGTTCTTCTTTATCACTAGCAATTTTTGGTTTTTCATAATCTTTTAATCCATTTGTTAATTTTTTTACATCTCTTATATATGCATAATACCCATATCCACCTTGTGAGAAAGGATTTCTCGCTGAATCAACTTTTAATAGCAAACCTAATTTTTTATCTTCTATTATCATAGTTTCTCCTTCTCCATAATAAGGAGCAGGTCTACCTTCTTTGATAATAAATCTTCTACCTACTTTAGTACCTCGTTTAAAAAAAGCAGCTAAACTAGTTTCAAGTTTTTGTTGTATTTGATAATCTAGTTCCATTTCTTTTCACCTTTTTAATATTTATTTATTGTTTAACATTACCAGTTAAATTTAATTTTCTGAAAACGTTAGATATTTCATCTACTAATATATTCTGTAGCATTTGTGTATCTGCATTTTTAAATTTAGAGTTATGCATAGCTTTTACATTTGTTATTTTTATTACCATTTTTTCACCTCATATTAATTTTAACCATATAATTTTCATTTTTAATTTAAGTGGAACAGATGCTTTACCTTTAACATCATCATACCAAAGATCACCTTTTTCTTTATAAATTTCAAATAATTCTGATACAATTTTCTCTTTCACATACACATTATAACATCCTGTAGGCCTATTAATTTTAACTATCTTAGCATCTTGTATTGAAATATATATATTTCTTTCATCAGTATTAATGCAAAAATTTTCACCCTCAAAATATTTTAGATTAATTTTTTTCTCAACAATTGGAATAATATCATCCACATTAATTCGTTCAAATTTCTCATTTGTTTTTATTATTGATGTGACTGTAGTTGTAGGCTCAAATATAACAACTTCTCGACCAAAAAAATTAAATCTAAATGCAGATACATTTATACTTAATATTACGAGTAATAACATTAATATTATTAATTTCTTTTTCATTTATTTGCCTCATACATCTCAACTAAATAGTCGCCACAATTCTTCGTTAGAGTCGTTGTATCAAAATTACAAAGTTTTTCATCAGTCATTTTTTATCACCTAAATGAAATCCATATTTTCTACCTGATAATGTTTCTTCTCCATAATCTATTGCTGAAACGTAATTATATTTTTTCTTATAATTATTAATTATTTTATTAATATTTCTTAGTTTTATATATCTTATTATTATTTTGTCAGTCATTTTTATCACATACGCCAGCATTAGTTAATATAAACCTTAAATAATGAACACAATATTTGTTTGCATCATGATAACATAATTTTCTTGATTGCTCTCTTAATTGCTCTGTTGTTGCAACTAACGCTTCGCTCGAAGTTGCTTGGTAATCCTTACATAAGTTATCAATGCTCATTAGTATATAAATCTAACTATTTTTAGGTAGTCTAGATATAACGACAGCAACCAGTATTATTAAAAAACTTGATAATATAATTAATACTGATGGTTGACTGAAAAAATCACCTGGATTTTCTCTTATTAAATCTAATTGTGCTTTGCCTTTATCTAATATATCTTTTATTGTTACATCAATTATTGGAATATCAATAATACTAAGTGGTATTACATTATTCTTACTTACAACTTCATATTCAACTAATAAAGATTCATTTCTATAATTAAATGATGTCTTATATAAATATATTTCAATTACTTCTTCATAATTGCCTATTACAGACTCATCAATTAAAAATTCTACTTTTTTCGTGTCTTGTGGTAATATAACAAATCTTTTAGAGTCATGATTTAATTTAGTTACCATTTCAATTGTTAATGGTATACTAATCTCTTTATTTATTATATCAAATGTAGCATAAGCAGTATCACCCTCTTTATATTTAATATCTAACTTACCAGGAGTAATTTCATAATAAATTTCTTGTCCTGTTCCACCTGATCCACTTCCACCACTTCCACTACCAGTATCTAAACTAGTTGTATCAATAATAAATGCTTCTGTTGATGAAGTCCCAACATTATTCAAAGTATCATTACAAACAACATACCAAGTATGAATTCCAGAAGCTATTGTATCCTTACTAAATGAATGATCAATACTTTGATTAACGTTTATTTCTGTATTTATTAATGTGCTATCCATATACAATAAACAATCCGTAACATTCAAATCATCACTTACATTATATGTGAATGATGTTGCATGGCTAGGAATTAATAATGAATTAATAGGTGAAATCATTGTTATTAATGGTGTAGAAGTATCTATATAAATTGTTATAATATCACTAGAACAAAGAGGTACTGTTGTACTATCTTCACAGCTTTCAATTATAACATCATATGATCCATCTAAATACACTGATGTATTTATTTGATATGATGTTGTGGTTGAATTTATTGTAGACGAAACAACACTACCATTTATAGTAACATTTGTTATATATGCATCTTGATTAGCTGCACTATTATTCCAAGTTACATTAAAATCTCCACCATGATTACTATCATTATCAGGTGTTAATATTAAAACAGTTGGTGGAAAATTTACTTCATATGTTGATGAACTACATTCAGTATTTAATCCTCCTGTTATTGGGTCAATAATAAAAGTTGAAGACAAACCATCATAAAAAATTGCGTTGGGGGCAACTATATCAACGATGGCAACATCTTCAACTTCACTATATTCAACATTCCAGCCTGATAAAATAGCATCATCAAATTGATAAACTATATTTCTATTATTATCAATTATTCTATCTCTATTTCTATCATCAAGATATTCCATATATTCACAATTATCAACACATTCGTAAGTTAATCTCAACTTATATAAATTTTGATTTACATCAACTTTATTAATTGTGAAATCTGTTTTAATATGTCTACCATTATCCACCCATTCATCAGTAACAACAATACCATAATTTGAAATTACTAATGGTGTATTTGACTCATCAAGATATTCTAAAGTTCTCTTAATTACTACTCCAGACATATTATAAGTTGTTTCATGAGTAATTTCATTACTAACATAAGTAATTGTTGGATCTATAAATACAGGATACACTGTTGAAACATCAGTTAAAAAACTATATGACGTTTCAATCACAATAAATAAACTAGCACCTGTTTTCTTAAATAAATAATTTAATTCCACAGAATTACCAGCACTATCATATGCCATTGGTTTAGCTAAAACATAAAGAACATTTCCACTATCATCTTTAATTGATGCACTATTACTAGTACGTAATTCACTAGATTTATCCCAATCTTCACCATCAATAACAACATGATTTGAGTCTGTTTCAATAAGGAAATCTAAATCTAAATGAACATTTCCACCTGCTAAAATATATGATGCTGGAACTAATAAATCATTAAAATCTCCAATAATTAATCTTTCTTTAACAGAAGCTCCTGAAGATTCATATGTCAAGTTAAAACCAACTCCATAAGCATTAGGATAAATAAAAGTTACTCCGTCAGCATCAGGAATTCCAGTTACAGATTGTATCATACTAACTTGTTCAATTTGTGATAAATCATTACGATAATTCAGGGCCATAGGTTGAAAAGTTGTTTCAAACCCACCCTTATTTGATGAAATCACTTGGCCAAATGTTGGATTATCCTTAAAATATGTGATATAATCTGATCCATTTATCATATAATTATAGTCAATATAAACTACAGGTTCCAAAAGCGATGTTAAAGCTCCTGGTGTTGTATAAGCAAAGTTCAAAAGCCCTTGAATTATCGGTGAATCAGTCAATGAATCTCTTGCACACACTTCAATTGTATTTATTTGCTCACCACAACTAGTTGTGTCAATATTATCAGTTATATTAATAAATGTTCCAGCCGTCCAAGTGGTTGTATTTGTATATACATAAGTTCCTGATTCACACATTAAAGATACGTTTGTTACATCAACATATGGATCTTCAATTGTGGCATTCAAAATTAAATTATAATATTGTGTAATTGTATTATTTGATGTTGATGGATAATATATATTAATAAATGGAGGTTCTGTATCAAATACATAACTTCTAGTTGACGAAAGAGTTATATCTTCACTATCTGTACAATTAATATACCAAGAATATGTTCCATCTATTTCTAATGTGCCATATAAAACTGTTGTAATGCTAGAATCTACTGATGAGTTTGTAGAATTTATTATACTATCTACATATAAACTACAACTTACAGTATCTGCATCATTTTCAAGAACAGAAAATGTTGCAGATATATTAACTTTATCATGCTTTCCATCTACTGGAGATATTAATGTAATACTAGGCTCAGTATTTTGAACTGTAAAACTTTCTCCTTCAAATACAGACGAGTTAAATGTTGTTGTTGTGGCTTTTGCATAACAAGTTATTGTATCACTTTTATCGCAACCTGAAATTGTACAATCAATTGTATCATTATCAGACCAATCTTGTAAAGTTCCAGCTGACTCATTCCATTTATAATGATATGTTATAGACTCACTATCAGTTGAACCAGACGCATTACAAGTTATTATATCATTAGTTTTTGGAGTTGAATTACTTACCGTTGCTGATGTTGGTATTGTTGGTGGGGTATCACTAGTAAATGGATAAAAACCATCACTTGTATTACTCGCTAAAATCGTTATCATTTCTTGAGTTATATCGTCAGTTACCCATATATAACATTCGTCTAAATTACCTGTCCATCCTCCACCTATATCGTTAGCATAACCATTAAAAAAAGTCAATTCATCTGTAGATGAACCTGCCCATGAAGTAACACTATTACTATTTACTAAAACACCATCTTCATAAGCATATGTTCCTGTACTATTAACTTTCATTAATATATGATACCAAAACCCTGTAATTATAGAGTTTCCTGCTAAATGTGCACCATTATAATAAGAAATACAATCTAAACCTCCACAATGTCCTGCATTATTTGTTAACCAATGTAAACCACTGCTAGTTGTTGCTGGTGCGGAATTAAAATCAAAAAGTCTTCCTGAAGTAGTACCAGATTGTTGATTAAACCAACACGAAACAGTACCAGTTTTCCCAGCTAAAATATGACTATTCGTACTCATACAATATCTATTATCTGATGCGTCAGGATTTCTTAATGCAGTATCTGCTATACCCTCAACACCAGAAGTATTACTTAATCCTGCAGTATCAAAAGTAGAAACATTTCCAATTAAATCTGTACAATCATAACTCATATTTATAACTGCAGCAGGTACAGGTATTACTAAAGCACTAACTATTAAACTTGATATTAAAAACAAAGCAAAACATAATAGTATTATTATAATTTTTCTTATTTTATTTTTCATTAGTAAATCACCTTCATTATATAGTAAAGCATTATGCTTAATATTATTGTAATAAAAAAAGTTATTAATAAATTCATCCACCAATTAACCCTTTTAGATAATATTAATAACGAAAATGTAAATATAAAAATTAATATAGATATAACATATAATCTTAAATTTATATTATATCCTTGAATAACCGTTTGTACTATTTTATAATTAAAAGCATCGTTTAAAAAACTATTGCTTTCATCAAATTTTTCTGCTGGTCCATCAATAAAATACTCACCAGACTCTGCAACTGAAACTGTTTGTGGTACTATCATAAAACTTAATAAAATATTAGCTAATAATATTATAAAAATACTAATTATAATTTTAATACCAATATCCATATCTACATACTTTATCAATAAAATAGTTCCAAAAATAATAATTATTGTAAATACATAAAATGAAATATCAAAAAAAAATATTTTTACTTTTGAAGTTAATGTTTTAACAATACTTAAAAACATATTTTTAGTAACACTAGATTGTTTTAATGCGTAAGTATAACTAATTGGTATTACAATATTAAAGCATGTATCAGAAATAATTATTAATTCTTCTTCAATATTATCAGTTCCATCATATAATCTTACTATACTTAATTCTTGTTCTGAATTACTAACTATAGAACTTTTTTCACCTTTAATCTCAAATAAATCATTATTTACTATATATTTAGGTATAATAGTAATGTTTTCATTATTTTTAACATTAAGTCTTAATACCAAATTATCTTGATAAAAATCAAGTTTTTCTGGATTAATTTTAAAGTCACAATCTTTTTTTGTAGATGATACTGTATAATTTACAGCACTAACAGTAATCATTAGACTTAATAATATAAAAATCCATAATAATTGTTTCTTCATCGTTTCCTCATTATAACAACAAAAACTGTAAAAAGTATCACAATAAATGCTATTATTAATCCTACTAAAAACGTATTATCTGTAAGTATGTTTTCTTGATTAACAACAGGCTCACTAACCGTACTATTTATATCCGTAATTGCAAATGCTGATTGTGGAACTATTACAAAACTTAATAAAACGTTAACAAATAAAATAATAAAAATACCACTTATTACTTTAACCATGATAGATGCATTAGCAAATCTCAATAATAATACAGCACCACCAATAATTAAAATTGTAAAAATATAAAATGGAATATTCAATGATAATATAGGTATTTTAGCTGTCAAAGCTTTAATAGTATTACTACCAAAATTACCCATTATTTCTAAAAAATTAAACTGTTTTACTACTGGATTATAAGTTATTGGAATTGTTATACTTTGACAAACATCAAAGGTTATTATTAATTGGCTTTCAATACTTTCAAGCCCTCTATAATTTCTAAGAACGCTTATTTCTTGCTCTGAATTGCCAGCAATAATAGCAGTTGCTCCGCGCACTTCAAAATTATCATTGCTTATTGTGTAAGATGGTATTACTGAAGTATCTTCACCATTTTTAAGATCAACTTTTAATACTAATGTATTCTGAAAAAATTCTAATTCTTTAGGTTTAACTTCAAAATTACAATCTTTTTTTTGTACTGTTGGTGTGCCACTACCACCACTACTAGGAGCTGATGGTGTTGGATCTGCTGAAATTATAATATTTATATCAACTGCTGATGTGTTTGTATTACCTGAATCATCTGAACAATAAGCATACTCCCAAACTAAAACCCCTGTACCATAACTACTCATAGATAATGTTCTACTAACAGTATCATTTACTTTTGTGTCTGTGTTAGTAACATTAAATCGTGGAATACCTAAATCAGATTTATAAAATTGAAATATACAAGCATTTGCTGACACTGTTGATATTGAATCTATAACCGTTGCATAAAATGTAATAGTATCACTTATATAAACGCTAGTTGATGATGTAGTAAAATTAGTAGCGTTTGGTGGTGTAACATCTCCAATAGTAACCGTATCATTTACCCAATCACTCCAATTAAAACCATCAAATACTCTTGCTGAAGCTATCCAAATCTCATTAGCTGTTGTATTTCCAAAACCAATTGTTGTAAGATTTTCATAATCAATAGTAATATTATCATCTATATACCATATTATTTGACTTTCTTGCCAAGTGTCATCATCTGCATCAAAAAAAGTAAGTGAAACATTCAAATCTTCATTTTCATTTAATGGTTTACCAATAATATCTATTTTTACTATAGGTATAGTCTTAGTAATTATTATAATTATTTCATCTGTCTGATTATTATTATTATAACTATCATTAGCAAAAATTTGATAAGCACACTCTGTAATATCAGAAGTATTTATTAAATCTTTTGTAATATTCATGCTATAAAATATACCAGAAACATCTATAGATGTATTTATCCAAACACCACCAGTACAATTCCAAGAAAATATTATATTAGATAAATCAGTATTTTCTGTAACATTTATTTGATATAAAATTGTATCATTTATTTTAGGAACTGTATTATTTATTGATATAGAAAATGTTGGAAATTGTTGCAAATTATATTCAATATAAACACTATCAATATCAATATCACCAACCTCTCCAGTAATATTTATTTCATATGAACAATTATCAGTAGGACAGACATCATAAAAATTTATTAATCTAGTTGTTAAATTTATAGTATTTGTAGTATACCAATTTGAAGTATTTGAATAAAGTATTTCATCGTCTCCAACAATTACAACATTATCTGGAAGCCAATCATCCCTATAAGTTTTAAATTGATTAAAATAATCAATATATATGCCACGATTAGATTCTGGAAAAGTAAAATCAACTTGACTCATAGTAAAAGTCGAAGATGTTTTTATATTATTCCAATTTGAATTAAAACTAGCTTCTGTATATTCTGTATTTGATGTCATGCTTTCCATTGTTATTAGTGAAGTACTTCTTATAGAACCAGCAGCAGACCCATCACCAGTTATAACTTTTAATATAACATCAGAATCTGTCGCATTAAAACATCTATCAGCAGAACATCCATATACACAATCTGCCATGGTTATTGTTACAGTATTGCCACCATTCCAAGAATCATCCTCGTCATATACATAATTGTTATCATCTGCTGTTGTAGATGCACAATTACCACTATCACCAGTAACAGATGCACAACTTTTTGTACACCCAGTCCTACCAGATACATTATTATAATAGTCACCACCTACAACTATATTAGCTGTAATTATTTCAACATTTGCTGGAAGATTTATCCATGTATAATTATATACACCAACTCCAGTATATCTATAATTTTTAGAACTTGAACTATCATTAAATGTTGTTAATGTTAGCGCTGTCACCTGTGAACATATAAAAATTAATAATATAAATAATACTAATTTATTCATTTATAATCACCATAATAACTATAAACGTCTACCAATATCTCATCCAGTACTTTATAAAAACTTTCTTCATGATTATAAGACTCAATATAACTATAACCTTGAACTTCTTGTTGATAATGTGTCACTTCATGTACCAATGTATTAAAACCACATCCATTTTCTGAAACAAGTATTTTTGATCCCCACATATAATAACCAACCCTATTATCACCAGACCATGAAACTGAACAATCTTTACAATTAAGCCATTGAACAGAATCTAAAATATTTTTCTCTTCCATTATTTTTATAGTATTTAGCCCTTTTAAATATTTAAAAGGAATATCATATATATTACCTAGACAATCAGCTTTATCTATTTTATCACTATAAAATTTTATTTTTATTCCATTATAATCTATTGGTTTTATCCAAGCTGATACAGTTGTCACTAATAATAATATTATAATACATACACTCCATAATTTATTCATTTTCATTTATTTTTTCTTTAATTTTATTATCAATGTTACTACTCCTATTAAAAGAAATCCCCCAACAATTAACCAAACCCACCAATAATTACCAGGACTACTAAATACCGGATCACAATTACGAGTTCCTCCATATTCTATACAAATATCTACACAATCAAAATCACAACTTCCACCACAATCTCTGCCATCTTCGTCACCATCTACAATGTGATTATAACAATGATCTGGAGCTCGTTGTTTACTACAATCTTTATCTTTTCCATAAGTCTCTAAACAAATTCCACCACAATCAATACCATCTTCATCTTGATTTTGTCTACCATCAAAACAACTAACACAATCTTCTTTAACATCAACTAATTCTGAAACTGGTGGTCTATTCCTAAAGTCATAAATTTGAGCTATGTCAATTGGTTTACACCCAGGCCCCGAACTTCCAAACTTACAAACATAATTACATACAGGTACATCAAGCCACACCATATTATTAATTTGTGCTGGTAAAATTAAATTTGGAAGATTTTTATAATCACATAAATAATCATTTAAACTTACCATCTTCTTAAAATCAACACAAATTGGTTTTATATTTCCCATTTCAAGACATGATAGTGCACAATCTTTATTTCCGTCACATTGTCTAACACAGTCTTCATGTGCAATCATATCTAAAAACGCAATTCTTTTATCTTCAGTATTTATTAAATCATAATCAACACATTCTTGAAGATTTGTCAACCAAAACTCATCACTTTCACATGGCACTAATGGATATGATGTTGTGGCATAACATCCATATTCTGTAAATATCATTCTATCTTCTGGAATTCCATATTGATCACACATTGGATTTATAACAACTCTAAATGTTTTACTATCAATGTTTTTTGGGTGTGATACAGACTTTACTGAAGCTATACAAGTTTGAATAATCCCTTCACCACTAATTACTAACTCAGCTACACTTTTACTATCTGCTGCTATTGTTAATCTTTTACTTTGTTGTGATATTGCAAATGGACATTCTAAATTTACGTCAAAACTATCGTCTTCAGTTCCAGCATTTTTAACACCAATAAATATTTTACTAAGCATATTTGAATCAATACTAATATCAGTTGTTATACCATCAATAGCTAAATTTTTATCATCTGAAATTCCTAAAATTTCTGGTTTTCCTTCTGGTATAAAAATTCCAACTTTACTTGCTCTAATAGTCAATTTCAATAATGGATAAACAATACTTGTTTCTGTATCACATTCATATACATTTTTATCTTCATTAAAGAAACAGTCTCCTGTCTTAATTTCAGAATCTAAACTATGATACAAAGATTTTAAAGTGGTATATTTTGTAAATGTAGAATCTGCTCCAATTGCTGGATCGATAGCTGTTACTGTAGTTGGTGTAACAAGAGTATATGTATAATAATTATTATCTATTCTTGATAATTCATTTAAATTATCTAAATAGCTTTGAAAATTACTTCCTGCTCCATTATCTACCGTCTTAATTTCTTGTGTGTCTATATTTTTAATAAGAGCGTTATATATTGCAGGCTGAGGACAAAATTGTGTTCCTACTAAATTCCCTGCCCATTGAATCTTTCCTAATTCTCCTAATTCAACAACCATATCATTCTCAGTAATTACTCCTTCAAAAATTTCTCCACTTTCTAGTGTTATTTTTACTCTTGCTTTATAACTTACTAAAGGTGTAGTAGAAATATCATAAACACCATATTGTGGAAGTAAACTTATATGTTGAACTCTCCAGTCACCATTATCTACTGCAACACCCGTTGTAGCTATACTTTCAAAACAACAAAGACCAGGTTTTTCTTCCCATCCAGGTGGTAATTTTGATTGTACTATAGTATTACAATCACTACCACTACATACTCCACAGCCTTCATGATATGGAGGATGAGATCTACATAATATTTGTTTTGAATTAGTTGAAAGTAATTGACATTCACCAGGAAGAACTGTATTACTTTCTTCTGGAAACCAACCACACCATTCACTATGAGTTCCTTGTGTAACCTGATCTAAATCAACCATCCGTTCGCAATTTTCTATTCCATCTTCTTGACAAGCATAAATTACATCATCTAAATCAACAGCTTGAAATGGACATGGAAATCCTAAACATTGTTCTTGAATCCAATAATCATATAATTGGCCTATAACTTCATCACTTTTTTCAATATTATAATTACATGAAACATCATCCAAATTAAATTCAATTTTAAATTTAGATGCAGGCACATTCTTTAAATTATATCTAACAATATCCTCAGCACTTATCTCACCTACAACACTTTCTGCACCCTGATTCATTGATAATGCAATCACCCATTCAGTACTTTCAGATGCCCCATAAGTTTCTACTGAATCAATAGAAAATATTGTAGCACCACCTTGAATAGTATCTATTGAAAATGGTTTAAATACTACTAAACCTAATAAAGCAACTAATAAAAGTACTATAAATATATTTCTGATTGCGTGTTTTGCCATTTTTAATCATCTCCATAATTTTGTTTGAATACTTATGATTGTGAATTTATTAATTTAAAAAATAAAAAAAATAATTAAAATAAATTTATTCTAATTTTGCTGCTAAAGTTGTTACTGCAACAGGTATTGCTACAGGTACGCTTAAAAATGCAATTCTAGATAGAACAGCTTCTAAAACAATACCAATACCAGGTAGAATTGATAATATTCCACCACCAATTCCAAGCACAAGTGCTGAAACCATAACTGCAGTCACTTCTCCTTTTGCGATATTTAGCAGACCAATTAATAGACCAGCTACAACTAACACAATAGGAACCCACATTATTTCAGGCATAACATTAAGACCCTCAAGCAATCCAACTATAATCGCACCGATAAAGCCTACAATGTATAATATACCACTTAATCCAAGTTTATTCATTTTATTTTTCGCCTCCTTTAGTTTTTATGTTTTTTCATTAGTATTGCTGCTATTATAACTAATATCATTGCAACAACACTTAGCAAGAAAAAAATAACTTCCTTACTTAATGTAATATCTAAATTCATTTTATTTTAGTTCACCTCACTGAAGCTTAATAAGATGTTTTAAAATATCTACTACTGATATTATCAATAACAATAATATATACAATACAAAATCTGGTAATCCATAAACATTTTGTAAAAATATAACTACCGCAGCTGTTGATAAAATCCAACCAAGCCAATGTTTCCAATCAAATATTAATTCTTTTATGTTCATTTTATTACTCCTGTAAAATCCAAGATTATTTTTTGGTCTTGTGTATATTCATATCCATATCTATCTTTTAATAATGATTGAAAGAATGTTTTCCAATGATTTCTGTTAGCATTAGTCTTTGAATGACAACTATTACATAAAGTAACAAGATTTTGTGGAAAACTATTTTTTTTATCATAATCCACATGATGTATATGTATTTTCCTATTCAATAATATTAAATCATCAAATGAAATATTACACACCAAACATATCATATCTCGTTCTTTTATTTTTCGCTTGATTTTTTTATTAAAATCTAATGTATATGGTTCATATGATTTACCACCCTGCCAATTACCAGGCAAAAAACCATTTTTCAATCTATGATTTTGACTCATTAATTGTCTAATTTTATCTGAATGATTTTTATTTTTCATACCATAATTATCGATTTTTTTATGACACTCAATTATAGACTTACTTAATTGTTTTAACCTATCGTCAACTTCTTTATTTAACCCTTTACTCCAAGGTATAATATTTCCACTAGCATATTTTTCTTTTTGTTTAACACTAAATGCTTCTCGTTTTTCCTTACTCCATTTATTGCCAAAATTTGGATTATTCTCGCCTAATTGTGTAATTTTAGCATATTCATGATAACATTTTTGATTACAATAATTATCTTTTACAACTTGACTATTATAACGTTCAAATATTTTATCACAATTCTTGCAATTAACATTAATTTTATTTTTTTTTCGATATAACATATCTTCAGATATATTTAACTTACTAATTAATTCTTTATATTTGTACATTCTTAATATTGGTCCAATACTACAATTTAATTCTTTTGATATTTTTCTATATAAAACACCAATCTTAATGTTTTTATTATAATCAATAAGTATATCTCTCGATATGTTCAATATTTTTTTTTTTGTTATATCATTCCTATAATTGTATGGTTTATTTAATCGCATTTTGTTTTATTTTACTCCGTTATTATAAAATATAATGAGGCCAATATAAGTATCCCAATACCTGAAAAATGGTATAATGTTATTGTTGCAGTTGAAGTAAAAAAGAACGGCAAGACAAAATCTGGTGGGTGGTAGAAAGAAATCAATGCCGTTCCAAATAAAAATGCAAGACCTAAATAAGCTATTGCTCCTACTATCATATCTGTAATTTTATTACCTTTATTATTAATAACTGCAAATATAACCAAGTATGTGATTATCGTGAATAATGAAACAAATGCAAAATATATTAATGTTGTTGCCTTAATTAGCGTTGTACTAGTAAGATGCACTTGATAATCTAAACCATGGTCACTAATTTTATTTTGTAATATATCAAAAAGGAAAATACTAATTCCCAGTAATCCAGCAAGCATACGCTCCTTCCACGGAACATTTAATACAAATGTTAAATATACAAACCCAGCCAATGCAAAAAACATCGCACCTAATACTTTAGCATAAAATGTAAACATTATCAGTGAAATCATTAATATTACTGCCCCAAATCCAATCTGTAACCAATTAGCTTTCCATTCTATCATTTTTATGTACCTCGTAATTCTTCTGGATATATACTATTATTACAAGGTTTGTTTGTTATATATACCTTGTCTTGTTGATCAATATAATTTTTATAAATATCTACATCACCATAATAACCATCAACCATAGACCATTTAATTTTTCCACCTATATGGCTTGTATAACAATACTGTACTGATACTTCTCTATTTAATGCACAATTATAACCATAAACTTCTCGAACACAACAACTTTCTTCCGAATCCCATCCAATAATTTTATCCCAAATTGGATCTTCTTGAGTGTCACCAACATTCATTGTTTGTAATTTACACCATTCGTTTTCACTTGGAGGAATAATTAATGTTTTTGTATCTTTAGTTGTTGTTATTGATACTTTATTTTTAACATCAAATATTGAAAATACTTTTTCATGCCATTTTTGAGTAATCGTAAGTTTATCTCCCATAAAGATAAATAAGAATATTGCTGCAATTAGCATAAGAACTAATATTACAACAATTCCTCCTCCTCCTCTAGATGGTTGATATGGCATTCTTTATAATTCTTTATTTCCAATTATTCTAAATTGTGGAAATCCTGTACTTGCTATCCTTTTCATTACTATTACTCGTTTTTTTCCATTTTTACCAGTAACAACTTTTTCACCAACTTCTCCTACTCTTAATTTGCTCATATTCATATTAATTGCCTCCTATTTTTTCTTCTTCTAAAGTGCTCCATAAAAATTCAAACATATTCTTCTTTCTTTCTGTATTACCATCTTCACTAATTTCATATCGAAGTGTTCTTTGCATTTTAAATAATCCAAGAAACTTTCCTTCTACTTTACCTTTAGCTACAACTTTTCCTTCATCATCTTCACTAACTTCAAGACCTTCTAATTTAGCAAGTTGTTCTCGTTTTTTTTCTTGAATCTTATTCATTACTCTTTCTAAATGTTCTGCTGTTTCGTTATTCCTAACTCTAATCTGTGCGTTTTCAAGACCTTTTACTTGATTTTGAAATACGTGTTCTTGTGTTTGTAATTGTGTTTGAGTCTGTGTCGTCATACCTGTCTGTGTTGTTGCTGGCCCTTCTGCCAATACAAAACTCATTGCTAATAACATAATTCCTAATATCATTAATATTTTTTTCATTTTTTATCACCTAGCTGTTTCATAATTTGGAAATTCTTCATTTATATAATCTGAATATTCATTTTTATCCCATGTTTTTTCTTCCATGTTTATCACCTATATTTTTTAATTAACACATTCACAAGTTACGATATCAATGTCGTAATTTAAATCAATTTCACAATCTGGTAATCCATTTAATTTATCTAC
>JAUUZV010000152.1 GCA_030592085.1 Clostridia bacterium
AAATGGTAAACATGAGTTTGATCAGTCAGGTAATATGCTTTTACTTTCTTCTGCAAACCTTACTGAGAGATTAATAATATTATTTGGTGAAATTGGCCAAAACTATGAAAAATTATGGAATGGTCTTCAAGGATAAGAGGTATTTTATGAAACGACGATTTAGTCTAGAAATTAAAATTTTACTACTTTTATTTTTTATAACTACTACTGTTATAACTATTAATAGTTCAATAAGTTATAATACTTCATTAAAGGCACATGAAACAGATTCATATAATAATTTGACAGCTATTAGAGAGATGAAAGGTAGCCAAATTGAAGATTACCTACAAACAATAAGATATCAAGTTTCTACATTATCTGAAAGTAGAATGATAATTGATGCCATGAATGAATTTAAAAGTGCTTATAATTCAATTGAAGATGAAATTAATCCATCACAAGAGTATATAGAAGATGTTAATAAACGAGTTCAAAATTATTATGAAGATGAGTTTTTATTAAAATTATCAGAAAATACAGAATCAATATATGAAGTTGATTCATATATACCAAGTGATATAAGTTCTTTGTTATTACAAGATATATATATTAGTAACAATCCAGGAGCAACAGGTGAAAAAGATACTCTTATTGAAGTTGATAATACTACCACATACAATGATGTGCATAAACTATATCATCCCATTATTCAAGATTACTTAAATAAATTTGGATTTTATGATATATTTCTTGTTGATATAGAAACAGGAAATATAATCTACTCTGTTTTTAAAGAGGTGGATTTTGCTACTTCACTGATTAATGGACCATACAAAGAAACAAATTTTGCTGAGATTTTTAAAGCTTCTCAAAATATAAGTGAAAAAGATTTTGTCAAATTGATAGATTACAAACCATATATACCTTCATATAACGAACATGCTTCATTTATCTCATCACCAATATATGATGGCGATAAGCAAATTGGTGTTTTAGTCTTTCAAATGCCTGTTGATAAAATAAATGAAATTATGACAAATCATTATCAATGGAGTGATATTGGTTTAGGGGAAAGTGGTGAAACCTATATAGTTGGAGAAGACTTTACCCTTAGAAACCAATCGCGTTTTCTAATTGAGGATAAAAATAGTTATCTTGAAATGATTAGTGATATAGGTCTTGAAGAATCAGTCATTCAAAGAATTGATGAACTTAACAACTCAATAGGGTTACAAGTTGTTAATACTATTGGAACAATAGCTGCTTTAGAGGGTAAAGTCGGAACTGAAATTTTTGAAGATTACCGTGGTATTAATGTTTTGTCTTCATATAGACCTTTGAATATTGAAGATGTTAATTGGGTTATTATGAGTGAAATTGATGAATCAGAAGCATTTGAAGATGTTGTAAAAATGCGAAATCAAAGTATTCTTCTTTTCTTTATTTTATTAGTATTTATTGTAATTATTTCACTTGTTTTTACAAGGAGATTAACAAAGCCACTTAAAAACTTACAATTAAGTGCTAATCAACTTGAAAAGGGTAATCTTGATATTGAGATTAAAAAGGAGTCAAATGATGAAATAGGTGACTTAGCTGTTGCTTTTGATATTATGAAAGACTCAATTAAAAAGTTAATAACAGACCTAAAAGATATTAATCAAAACTTGGAAATAAAAGTTAAAGAACGAACTAAAGAAATAAAAGTTGCATATAATGAACTTGAAAAATATAAAAATCAGCTTGAGATTAAAGTTGTAGAAGAAGTGAAAAAACGTCAAGAAACAATGAAATTAAAAGAACGTATGGAGAATGAACTTAACATAGCTCATGATATACAAATGAGCATGATTCCATTGTTATTCCCAGTCTTTAGTGATTATAAAGAATTTTCGATTTTTGCAGATATAAAACCTGCTAGAGAAGTGGGCGGGGATTTTTATGATTTCTATTTCATAGATGAAAGCCATATTTGTGTAGTGATAGGTGATGTTTCAGGTAAAGGAGTTCCAGCAGCACTTTTCATGGCAGTTTCAAAAACACTAATTAAATCACGAGGTTCAAGTGATATATCACCAGCTAGTATTCTTTCTTATGTAAATGAAGAAATGAGTGAGGATAATCCTGCATCTATGTTTGTAACTGTTTTTGTTGGGGTTATTAATCTTAACAGTGGTGAGATGATTTATACAAATGCTGGTCATAATCCACCATATATTATTAATTGTGATGGAAAATTTGTATGCTTAGAAGACAGACATGGTCCTATTATTGGTGCAGTTGAGGGATTGACATATAAAGAGAGTTCAATAATGCTTAATAAAAAAGATAGACTAGTTCTTTTTACTGATGGTGTTACTGAAGCTATGAATATTAAAGATGAACCGTTTGGAGAAGCAAATCTTGAAAAATACATTGTTGAATCATGTGCTTTGGGAGTTGAATCATTAGTTAAAGGTATCATGAAAGTAACATTGGAACATGAAGTAGGAAGAGAACAATTTGATGATATTACTGTTTTAGTTTTTGAATTTGAAGGAAGAGATAATTTTGTGACAGATGAGATATCAATTGCTAATTCATATGAAAGTTTACCAAATCTTCAAGAAAAATTCGAAGAATTTTGTAAAAATCAAAATGTTGCTTTACCTATAATGCAAAAATTTAATATTGCAATTGATGATCTTTTTAATAATATTATTTCATATGCTTTTAATGATGACAAAGAACATATGATTGATATTCATTTTGTATATAGTAATGAAAAGTTATCTATAACGATTATTGATGATGGTATACCATTTAACCCATTTGCAGAAAAAGCAGTTGATACTTCACTTTCAGTTGAAAATCGTGATATAGGTGGTTTAGGAATCTTACTTATTAAGAACTTAATTGACGACTATAGTTATAGTCGGAAGATTAATAAGAATGTGGTTACTCTAACAATGAATTTGTTAGATAAGAATTAGTTTACCTACAGGAGGAATTATGGAAGTAAAACAAAAAAAGAGTGGAGAAGTTACTATAGTTAGTATTATTGGAAATTTAGATACTACGACTTCTCCTGAAGCAGAAAAAGTTATCATGCAATGTCTACAAGAAGGGTGTATAAAGTTAATAATAAACCTTGAACAAACACCATATATTAGTAGTTCTGGATTACGTGTAATGTTAACTACAGCAAAAAAACTAAAAGGAATTGGTGAACTTCGCATATCGAATTTAAGCGATACAGTTGAAGAAGTTTTTGATATTTCTGGATTTAGTACAATCCTAAATGTGGATAAAACTGAAGAAGAGGCTTTAAACAAACTAAAATAGAAGTTTAAGTTGTCTAAATTTTTGTTGTTCTAAGCTATTATTAGAAAATTAGTAGGACTACCTTTTTTGTCCTATTTAATTTACTAATAATTCAGATATAAATAAACAATTCTATATGGAGTTGTTTATTTTTCTATCAAAATATTATAAAATAAGAATAAGTTTATTATAGGAGGAAAAAACATGGCAAAGTATTCAATAGGTTTAGATTACGGGACATTATCAGGTAGAGCTTTGTTAGTTGATGTATCAACTGGAGAAGAAATAGCTACAAGTGTACTTGATTATCCCCATGGTGTTATGGATGAACAATTACCTAATGGGACTAAATTACCAATAGATTGGGCATTAGAACATCCAATGGACTATTTAGATGTCATAAAAACAACAATTCCTGCAGTTATTAAAGAAAGTGGAGTTGATCCTAAAGATATAGTTGGATTAGGGATTGATTTTACTGCTTGTACAGTTATGCCTGTTAAAAGTGATGGCACACCTCTTTGTTTTTTAGATGAATATAAAAATGAACCACATGCATATATAAAATTATGGAAACATCATGCAGCACAAGATAAAGCTAATGAACTAAATGAAGTAGCTATTCGTTTAGGTGAAAAATGGTTACAACGTTATGGAGGTAAAATATCTTCAGAATGGTTAGTACCAAAGATTTGGCAATTATTAAATGAAAAACCTGATATCTATGATGCTATGGATTATTTTATTGAAGCAGCTGACTGGGTAATCTGGCAATTAACAGGAAATCAGACTAGAAACTCTTGTACAGCAGGTTATAAAGCTATTTGGCATAAACAAGATGGTTATCCATCTAAGGAGTTTTACAAAGCTTTAGATAAACGTCTTGAAAACGTAGTTGAAACAAAACTTAATTGTAAGGTTTTACCTCTTGGAACAACTGCAGGAGGAATAACAAAAGAAATGGCTGCTATTACAGGTCTTATAAAAGGGACTAAAGTAGCAGTTGCCAATGTAGATGCTCATGTATGTATGCCAGCTGTAAAAATTGATGGACCTGGAAAAATGTTAGCCATTATGGGAACATCAAGTTGTCATATGATTTTAGGTGAAGAAGAAAAAATGGTTCCAGGTATTTGTGGATACGTTGAAGATGGCATTATGCCAGGATATTTTGGTTATGAAGCGGGACAATCATGTGTAGGTGATCATTTTGCATGGTTTGTTAATAATTATATTAATAGTGAGTATCATCAATTGGCTAAAGATAGTGGGATGAATATTTTTGATTACTTAGAAGAAAAAATGATGGAATATAAACCAGGAGAAACAGGATTATTAGCCCTTGATTGGTGGAATGGAAACAGATCTGTTTTAGTAGATGTGGATTTAACAGGTATGATGTTAGGAATGACATTAACAACATCTCCTGAAGAAATTTATAAAGCACTAATAGAAGCAACAGCTTATGGGACTAGAAAAATCATTCAATCATTTGAAGAAAATGGAATACCAGTTAATGAGTTTTATGCTGCAGGTGGAATAGCTGAAAAAAGTCCTGCTACTATGCAACTTTATGCAGATATTATTAAAAAACCAATAAAAATATCAGGTAGTGCACAAGGACCTGCTTTAGGCTCAGCCATATTTGGAGCTGTTGCTGGTGGTGCATATGAAGATGTATATAAAGCAGCCATGAAAATGGGTAAATTAAAAGATGTAGAGTATCTACCTAATAAGCAAGCATCGCTAATTTATGATCAATTATATAAAGAGTATGAAATATTACATGATTATTTTGGTAAAGGTGAAAATGATGTAATGAAACGATTAAAAAAATTAAAAAAGACAATATAGTTTAGGAGCAATAAATGAGTAATAAATATGAATTCTGGTTTGTAGTTGGATCACAACATTTATATGGACCAAAAGTTTTAGAGAAAGTAGCTAATCATAGTAAAATAATAACAGATGAATTTAATAAGTCATTAACCATACCATTTCATCTTTGTTTTAAGGGAGTTGTTACAACGACTGAAGAAATAACCAATCTACTATCAGATGCTAATAACACTTCAAATTGTGCAGGAATTATAACTTGGATGCATACATTTTCACCAAGTAAAATGTGGATAAGGGGGTTAGATCATCTAAAAAAACCATATCTACATATAACTACTCAATTTAATAGAGAAATTCCCTATGATACGATTGATATGAATTTTATGAATACTAATCAATCTGCGCATGGAGATAGAGAACACGGATTTATCTCAGCAAGACTACGTAAAAAAAGAAAAATAATAAGTGGTTACTGGGAAGATGATTCCATGAGACTAAGAATTGGTGATTGGATGAGAAGTGCAGTTGGAGCGGTATTTAGTAAACAAGTTAAAGTTATGCGTCTTGGTGATAATATGCGATATGTAGCTGTAACTGAAGGGGATAAAATACAAGCGGAAAGAGATTTAGGCTGGTCAGTAAATAGTTATGGTGTTGGTGGATTTGCTGAAAATGTGAAAAAAGTATCAACAAAACAACTTGAATCTAAAATGAAAGAATATAAAGAAAAGTATTTATTTGATACAACTAATATAGAATCCATTGAATATCAAGCTAAATTAGAAATAGCTCTTGAAGAAATGATTAATGAAGGTGGATTCCATGCTTATACAAATAGTTTTGAAGATTTATATGAACTAGAACAATTACCAGGATTAGCATCACAGAACATTATGAGTAAAGGATTTGGATTTGGAGCAGAAGGAGATTGGAAAACTGCAGCTTTAGAAGCTGTTATGTCTGAAATGTCCAGTGGTTTAACAAAAGGATTATCATTTATTGAAGATTATACTTATCATTTTAAAAAGGATAAGGAAGCTATATTAGGTGCACATATGTTAGAAGTTTCTCCAGCGATTGCCATGGATAAACCTAAAATACAAGTTCATGATTTGGGTATTGGTGGAAAAAATGCTCCTGCTA
>JAUUZV010000050.1 GCA_030592085.1 Clostridia bacterium
ACAGAAGAAGCGGAACACCTTGATACTTCATGTTCCACAGATACACCACCAAATATAAGTAATACTTTTTTTCTACTCATTTTATTCTCCATTTAGGTTTCATAACATTCAACAATTTCACCATAATATAGAATGTGATAATCATTTGCACTGTTATAGTATGTCTCTTTAATAGACTTATCTACTAATCCTGGTTCCATTGCCTGTTTATATACAACTTTACATTCAAAGTGAATTTTACACTCTTTAATAGTAGGTGTATTTATCTTCTTAGCTTTTATTGCAGTTAAATTACATTCAGAAAATTTATCATAATCTCGTCCTGACTTAGTTCCACAAAATGCCAATTCCTTTTTCATGTCCCCTTTTGAAGGGATACTTACTGTGAATTCCATAGCTTTATCAATTAAATGATATGTATGTCTAGAATACCTAACTGCCACTGTCATTATTGGTTTTGACCATATGGTTCCTATACTAGCCCAACTTATGGTCATAGCATTTGTTTCTTTTCCATTTTTAGTAATTAGAAATGCACCATTTTTCCCTAATTGGCTCATTGCTTGTTCTGATAATTTTGTATAAGCTAATTTTTCCATATTTTATCCTTTTCATGTTTTATTAAAAGATATTATATCATATTTCTTAATAATCCAAAGTGGCTTTTTTGATATACTCTTTTTTAAAAAGATTTAAAATCACATCTTCCCACTCAACATTCTGATCATTAGTCACTAGAAATGAAAATGATACAGTTTGATCTTCGAAGGTTTTTGTGAAATTTAATTTTTTAATATCATATCCATATTCAGTTAAATCGTTTATCACTTTTTTCTCTATATCTTCTTCTAATGATGCAACTACACGAATTTTTGCAAACTCTTCTTTTGTTTTTGTTTTTTTCTCAATTCTACCAAGAAGGGCTAAAGTCATAAAAATAATTACTGCGCTTATTATTGCTATATAAAAGTATCCCATACCAACTGCTAATCCAATACATGCAACAGCCCATAAACTTGCGGCAGTTGTTAATCCTTTTACTTTGAATTTATCTCTAATAATTGTACCTGCACCTAAAAACCCAATTCCACTTATTACCTGTGCACCTAATCTTGATGGGTCAACAGAAGTTGTTGCAAATTCTTGATACATATATTCTGAAACAATCATTACTAAAGCAGCACCAATACATACTAAAATATGTGTTCTAAACCCTGCAGGGCGTTGTCTTCGCTCTCTTTCAAATCCTATTAAACCACCTAGCATACCTGCTACTAAAATTCGTAAAACAATCTCAATTTCAAAACTCATTTTATTCACTCCCTTTGTTTAATGCTTGTTCAATAGCTTCCCATATGGAATCGTTTCCCCAGTTCAGTTCCCACAAACAAATACCTTTTAGTTCATATTCGTTAACTAGATAAACTTTTTCTTTTAAACTAACTTCATCTTCTAGCCACATTTTGTATGTTATTCCATCTTCTATATATGTAGCAACATGCTGTCCACTTTGTTCATCCCACTCTAAAAGAGCATTTTTTTCTTCAATTAATTCTTTGGCTCCATCAATGGAGTAATTTCTAATATTTTTTACCCCATTATCAGTTATTTCCCATAATCTTGTATATAAAGGAATTCCCATAACTAATTGTTCGTTACTAACCAACTCTAAAGTATCAATAATTTTTTCTTCCATCCAAGTAACTTGTGCTTGACTCCCAGCTACAGGTGAACCTGCATAATGTTGATCATAAGTCATTACCATTACATAATCAGCTACTAGACCGATTTTTTCATGATCGAAACATAAAGAATATGTTTCACTTCCTCCTGGCACTCCAACTGCAACTGAAACTTTTACACCGGCTAGATGAAGCATGGGAACAAGCTCTTTTATAAACTGTGTATATGCATCTTTATCTTTTAAATATATATTCTCAAAATCTAAATTTATTCCATCAAATTCATATAAAGCTACATATGCAATTAATTGTCTAATCATATGATCTCTAATTGCAGGGTTATTTAAAACTGTACTAGTTAACTCAATATCATTAAATGTATTACTTAATAAGGGCCACACTTGATATCCAAGTTCATGAGCTTTTTCTACATATGGAGCTGAAGCAAAACTATCCATATTACCTGCTTGATCAACCACTTTAAACCAAGTTGGAGATAATACATTTAAATTATCACTTTTTACTAAACTAGCATCACCTTTCGTCTCACTATAAAAAGCTTCCCATGCAAAAATAATAGTATCAATTTCTCCTGGAATTGTTCTTCTTATATCAAGTTTAACATCTTGATATACAATGTTTGTTTTTAAGTATTGATTTTGAACATATCCTATTACACCATCAATTGTTCTAACTTTACTCCAATCACCAACCATTTCAAAAACTCGTACTTCAATTTTACTTGGATTATATACTTGATATGCTTCTTTATATATTGAAGGTTCGCTTCTTATAATCGCTAATTCACTTGTTAAAAGTCCAGAAATTGAATAGTTTTTCATTTTATCTATAATAATAACATTATCCTTTTCTAAAATAGTTACAGTTATATTAAAAATTTCTACAAAAGCTAAAACAGGTACATAAAGCGTTTCATTAATATACTGTGCAGCTGCATCTAGTTGATAAGGTTTTTGATTAAGATATGCTTGTAATTCATCTTGATCTATTCTAATAACTGAATCATCTGATGTAATAGTAATCTTTGCTTGTAGTTGATCAAGATAGATACTATCATCAATATAATTTTTAATTAATTCATAAGGTAATAAAAGTTCGCGACCTTCAATAATAGGCGGTCCGTATTGATTAACTAATTCATCTTCAATAACTATATTTAATTTTGTGTCATAAAAAAATGAAATCAACTGATTTTCAGGTGAATATTTTAGATTAATTCTAGTAATAGCTGTATTAGTTAAAATAACAGCAATTATAATAAAAATTATGGTTACGCTAATTAGTAGCACTTTGTTTTTCATAGATTCACCATTTATGATTTCAATTTATAGGTTAATATTTTTTTCATATGAGTAAGCATTTGCTCATCAGTTTCTAATAATATAGTTGTTCGCTTTCCTTGGTATTGAATCAATCCAAAATATATCCCTTTTGCATCTCTACTGCTAATACTTTCAATAGTAGTTTGAACATTTTGCCCCTTTTCTAAAAAGTGAGCAGAATTAATGGGTGCTACTATATCAAAGTCATTGATTGAACCAGAAAAGATTTTTTTTCTTCTGCTTTTATGACTTATCTTAGAAATAGTTAAATAATCTTTAACTATTTCATATTCATATTCAATATCTCTAGAAGTAATCAATAAATATGCTAAATACCCAAGAACTAACATTAAAATTGGTGTATAAGGTGCAAGTAGTGGAATAAACAAGGGAAATCCGCATAAAACTATGTAAGCAACTATAATCAAAGGTACAATTTGCTTGTCTCGCTTACTCTTTGGTTTACCTATACGTTTTTCAATAATATTTTCCAATTCTATTCTCACTTTCAGTTAATAATATAATATCATATTTTCTCTAGATAATCCCAATTAGGTCATTAATTGAATTAAATACTCCATCTGGTTTAATAGTAGATTTCTCTAAAATTTCAGGTGTTGTAGCCCCTGTTAAAACTAATAAACTAGTCATTCCATGATTAACTCCAAGAGCAATGTCTGTTTGCAATCTATCCCCAACACAAACAATATGTTCTCTACTGATTCCAGTTTTTTGTTCAATGGCATCAACTGTATAACCATTTGGTTTCCCCATAATAATTGGTCTTATTCCAGTTGAGCTGGCAAACATTTCTATCATAGAGCCAGTATCTGGTATTAATCCGTTTTTAGTAGGGCAATTACTATCTGGATGAGTAGCAATGAATAAAGCACCATTTCTTATAAACGTACATCCTTTTGAAATTTTTTCATATGTTAACTGTGTGTCAAATGCTAAAACAACGATTTCAGGATCTATTTCATCAATAGTAATTCCAGCTTTTTTGAATCCTTTTACTAAACTAGGCGTTCCAATTACATAAACTCTTTTACCAGGGTGTTCTCTTAATAAATAACTAATAGTTACCTCTCCTGAACTAAAAATTTCTTCTCTAGTAACAGGTACTTTAAGGGAAGTAAGTTTTTTCACATAATCATCTAAAGATTTTGATGAATTATTTGTAAAAAAGAGAAATTTATAACCTCTTTTTTTTATCATTTGCAAAAATTCTAATGCCCCGTCAATTAAAGTACTATCTAGATAGAATGTCCCATCCATATCTAACACAAATAATTTTTTTCCATGTAGTAATTTACTCTTCATTGTTGCTCCTATCAATTGTCCTTTGACATTCAATCATTAATGCACACTCAATTCTCTTTTTTTGTAATGTACAAGCTTTTCTATCTGGTTTTGAAATATCACCATTTGTATAATATGCGTTGGCATGACAGCCCCCTGAACAAAAATATTTTGCCCAACAATTAGGACAATCGTCTTTAGTGAAAACGTTATTACTAGCAAAAACTTCTTTTAATTGATTATTTGTAATTCCATCATATACATTGCCCATAACGAATTTATCTTCACCCACAAATTGATGACAGGCATATATCATTCCATCTGGCGAAACCGCGCCATAATCAACTCCTGCTCCACACGCTGCGATTCTCTTATATATGCAAGGTGAATTATATAGATTAAGGGTAAAATGGTAAAACCTATAATCATCTTGTTTAGCATATTCTTTAGCAAATCTCTCATATTCTATCATGGCTATTTTAATTTCTTCATCTGTTAAAGTAAAATTGCCCCCAGAAACGGGTTCAATAGATATCTCTTTTAATCGCAATTGCTCATATATATGTTTTACATCTTCATAAAAATCAAGATTATCCCGAGTATAGGTACCCCTAATAAAATATGATTTTCCTTGACGGTTATTTGCAATTTCTTGAATATTTTTTACAGCTTTGTCATATGAACCTTTTCCAGATGGATATATACGAAGATGATCATTTACAGTTTGTCTACCATCTAAACTCAATACAATATTATCCATATGTTCTTGTAAAAACTCATTGATTTCTTCTGAGAAAATAGTTCCATTAGTTGTTATTGTAAAATGAACAGTTTTTGAGTATTTTTTTTGTTGTTCTTTTGCATACACCACACACTGTTTAATTACTTTAAAATTTAATAGTGGTTCTCCTCCAAAAAAATCAACTTCTACATTTCGTTTGTTTCCACTATTTGCTAATAAAAAATCAATTGAAGCTTTAGCCACTTCTATGGACATTAATCCTTTATCTCCGCCATATGCTCCTTTGTCTGCAAAACAATAAGCACATCGAAGATTACAATCATGTGCCATGTGTAAACACAAAGCTTTCATATCACTTTGATAATTTCCAGATTTTTCTAATTCCTCCTTAGTAAAATCTGGAGAATACAAACTATCTTGCTCAATTAAATCGCTAATTTCTTTTGATGCTTGTAACAAAATATCTTTATCATATTTATTTATTAATTGGTCAATTGCCCACGATAACATTTCTTTTGTTTTAGCTAAAGACAATAAATCAAAAGTCACTTCATCTAAAAGATGAACTGTTCCACTGTTTACGTCTAAACAGATAAATAAAGAATGTAGTGTAAATACATGAATCATTAATATACCTCTAAATTATTTTCTAAGGATAGTAAAGATGCAGTCAAATATTTAATATAAATGACTGATACCATAATTATATGCCTGCATAACGGCATCTTGATGTCTTGGTTCTATTGCATTGGAAAAATGTGTTCTACTTAAGTAAAAATGCAAATCAAATACTCCGTCCATATCATTACCTTTAATTGCATCTAAGTTCGCTCCAGTACCATAATTCTCGCTTCGATCAGGTACCCATGCATCTTTTGGCATATCATCTCGTCCTGCATGTGGCATTCCTGATAAAGAAGCTGCAATTATAGTCCCATTTGTATATAATAAAACAGGTCGTCGCTCCCAATTAAACTCTCCACCATATAAACTTTTTAAAATTGCTGTATCCAAAGCTGTTAGTGTTTCACAATCGGCATGATTATAACCAAAGGTTCTCATAATATAAAACGATTTACCTGTCCATATATCATAAACTCGTGCTGTATCATTACGTTTGAATAAATACTGTACTTCTTCAAACCAGTTCATTAATAAATCTACTTGATATATTGTTGAGTTTTTTACTACACCAGCTTCTGTAATTACTCTCTTAATTAAATCTAAGGTTGTTGTGGATGCAACCCCATCTACATGTAGCCCATACGCAACTTGAAAGGCTATTACAGCTCGCTTTGTAATATCACCATAGTATCCAGTTATTTCATAGTTATAATATCCCATACCTGCTAATAAGGTTTGCAAAGCTGATACTGCTGGATTTTCATCAGTCAATGTTAATTCGCCATATTTCCCCAACACAGCTACTTTAGTTTGTACCATTCTATTTATTAAACTTGCAGTTTCTTCAGTTATAATTCCACTTTGTTTTAAACCAAAACCTTCTTGAAAAGTAATCACTGCAGTTTTAGTTAGTATCCCATAAAACCCAGTGGCATCACAATCAAGTAATTGTAAATAAATTAATTTCATTTGGTATAATCTTACAACTTCACTTGTCATACCTTCATATAATAAATTCTTTCCAGTATCTTCATTAAAATTAACATTTTGTAATACTTCACTAATCTTAGATAAAGTCTGATTTCCTGCAATTCCATCAATATCTAAACTATATTCTTTTTGAAATTCGTATACAGCCTCATAAGTAATGTCACCATAAAAACCTGTAGCTTCCACGTCAAAAAAACCTAATGATGCTAAATCATTTTGCAACTTCATTATTTCATTACTTTCCATTCCTTTTTGATATAATGCTGCACTTGCTGTAATTGGTATTAATAAGATAGCTACAACGGTTAGTAGAACAACAAATACTTTACAAAATTTCATAGTTTAACATTTCTCCTTAATCTTCTCTTTTGTACAAAATTTATTATAGCACTTTTTCTCTTTTTTATAAAATATTTTGAAAAATAATCACAGAGTGATATAGTAGTGGTGGAGGAATAATATGAAGTGTTCAATTGGTCAAGATAGCCATCAATTTATTGATGACGAAAGTAAACCGCTAATTTTAGGTGGAGTTTCAATAAATAATCATAAACCATTAAAAGGTAATTCAGATGCAGATGTTCTTTTACATGCTCTAACAAATGCTATTTCTGGTATATCTGGTGTTAACATCCTTGGAGAAATTGCAGATGATTTATGTTTTCGAAAAGGGATTACAGATAGTAAAGAATATGTAAAAGAAGCAATGAAATATCTAGACAATCATGTCATTGTTCATGTTTCATTTTCAATTGAATGTCAAACACCTAGATTGTCACCTTTTATGGAAGAAATAAGAGAAAGTATTGCTAAACTATTATCAATTGATGAAAGTAATATTGGAATTACTGCTACATCTGGAGAAGGTCTTACAGCATTTGGAAGAGGCCTAGGAATTAGTTGTTTATGTATTATCACGGTTACTTAATAACCATGAGGCATATAACAAATCTTCATCTGTAGTTATTTTAATATTATCATAATGTCCGTTAATAATTTTAACAGGATAACCTGCCAACTCAGCTAACATTGCATCATCTGTAACATCACTATTTTCTTTGTTCCCTAATTCATGAATTTCTTTTGCAATTTTATATAAAAAACATTGAGGTGTTTGAATTTGATAAACCATCTCTCTTTTTGGAGTGTTAATAATAACTTGTTGTTTATTAACAATTTTCATTGTATCTTTACTTTTTACTCCTAAACATGCGGAACCAAATTTTATAGCACCATTTATACACTTTACAATATCGTCACCTCTAACAAATGGTCTAGCTCCGTCGTGGATTATTACAACTTCATTTTCCTTACTAATACGTTTAATTCCATTACTTACAGATTCTCTTCGTGTTTTTCCACCAGAGATAACCGAAATATGTTCTAAACCATATTTTTTAAAAACATTTTTAAATTCTAATATATAATCGCTGTGACTAACTACCATTATTTCTAGATCATATGGTAGCTGTAAAAATTGTCTAATTGTTCTAATTATAACGGGTATATTATGAATATCTATTAATAACTTGTTTTTAGCTAAAGATATTCTACTTGAATTGCCACCTGCGGCAATGATAATTCCAATTTTCATAATAGTTAATTAACCTTAGTAAAAATTAATCGCCCAGCAGATGTTTGTGTAACAGAGGTAACTTCTACTTCAATATTTCCTCCAATAAACTGCTTTCCATTTTCCACAATAACCATAGTACCATCTGGTAAATAACCAATTCCCTGATTTTCTTCTTTTCCAGCCTTCTGAACATCAATTTTCACTGTTTCACCAGGAATTGCTAATGTTTGTAATGAACTACTTAAATCATTTAGATTTAGTACTTTTATTCCCGTAACACCTGCTACTTTATTAAGATTATAATCTAAGGTTACAATAGTATATTTATGTTTTTGAGCATATTTAATTAATTTTACATCTGTTTCAATGGCCATACGATCATACTCTGTATCTTTAATAATTATATTAGAATTATCATTTTTCAACATTTCTAGTAATTCTAATCCTCTTTTACCTCGGCTTCTTTTTTTGCTGTCATTACTATCTGCTAAAATTTGTAATTCCATTAAAATAAAAGAAGGGATTAAAAATGGACCTTTAATGAAACCTGTTTTTACCACTTCATTTAATCTACCATCAATTAATACACAAGTATCTACTACTTTTAGCGAATCTTTAGATACTAATCCTCTAAAATTTGCTAAAGTTATCTCATCTCTTTTTCGATATAATAAGTACATTCCAATTAACCCAAAGAATATGTTAAGAATAACTGCAATAGGACCACCAATAATCTCAATATTTTTTATGGGAATGGCAACAAGATTAGCAACAATTAACCCAAGCAATAAACCAAAGAAAGAAATAAGAATTTCATAAAGAGATAAATCTGCTACTGTTTTTTCAGCTTTCCCAAAGGTTCTACTAATCATATTTAATACTTTTCCAGTAATAAAATATGCAAGTACTGCTATAAATGCAGTTACAATAATATAAGCTGAGATTTTAATACCTAATGAAAATGCAGATAAGTACTCATCTTGAAGAACTCTGACAATGGTAAACCCTGTCACACCTCCACTTATAGCTAAAATTATCTTAAGACTTTTGATTAACACTGATACACTCTCCTAAATTAAAGAATATGTTCACTGATTAATTGTTCTGCTTCTTCTGCAGTAACTTTTTTGATAAGCATGATTTCGCTACATAAAATTTGCTTTGCTGTTGAAAGCATCTTTCTCTCACCTGTTGATAGGCCTTTATCTCGATCTCTAAGAGTTAATGCTTTAATAACCTCAGCAACATCTGTGGAGCAACCTGTTTTTAGTTTTTCCATGTTTTCACGATATCGTTTATTCCAATTAGCATTTTCAATGCATTCCATTTCATTAATAGAATCTAGCAGTTGGTTTAATTTCTTATTTGAAATAATTTCCCTTATTCCAATAAGGTCTACTTTATCAACAGGTAACATTACCTTCATGTTACCTATAGGCATTCTGAATACATAATAATCATTAGTTATTCCAGAAATAGTTTGTTTTACAACTTCAACTATTTCACCTGCTCCATGCATTGGATATACCACTTTAGCGCCAATTTTATACATTTTTTCCTCCGAACTGCTAACTTGAATTATACACTAGTCACCTAAGAGTGTCAAAAAGTCATTTTGATATCATGTGTTATCTATAAAATCATTTTTAATGCTTTTTTAATATTATCTACAGGGATTATAGTAAGTTTATTACTAGCAGCTATTGCATCTTTCTCATTGGCTAATGGGACTACAGCTTTAGTAAAACCAAGTCGTTCAGCCTCTTTAATTCGTTTGTTAATATATGAAACTGCTCTCACTTCACCAGTTAGACCAGCTTCTCCTATAATTACTACTTGATGATTGATTGATTGATTTGTAAAACTAGAAGCAATTGCAGCTAAAATAGCTAAATCACATGCAGTCTCTGTAATTTTAATACCACCGGCAATATTTACATATGCATCACAATTATATATCTTATATCCTAAAACTTTTTCAAGAATTGCTAATAGCATTGTTACACGCTTATTATCTACTCCTGTGGACATTCGCCTTGGCATACCAAAAGCTGTGGCACAAACTAGTGCTTGTATTTCAATCATAATTGGTCTTGTTCCTTCAAGGGTTGGCATAACACAAGAACCCATACTGTTATTATTTCTACCAGACAGTAACCGTTTCGAAGGGTTTGCAACTTCAATTAAACCACAATCACCCATTTCAAATATACCAATTTCATTTGTTGATCCAAATCGATTCTTCACAGCACGTAATATTCTGAAACTTGAATTTTTATCTCCTTCAAAATATAAAACAGTATCTACCATATGCTCTAGAATCTTAGGTCCCGCAATACTTCCTTCTTTTGTAACATGTCCAATTAAGAAAATTGCTGTACCTGTTTTTTTTGCTACTTGCATTAAGCGCATTGTAGCATGCCTAATTTGATTAGCACTACCAGGTACAGAAGTCAATTCTTCTGAATACATAGTTTGTATTGAGTCAATAATGGCAATTGATGGTTTATTAGTTTCTATATGTAAGCAAACACTTTCTAGATTAGTTTCATTAGCTAGTAATAATGAACTGCTTTCTACTTTTAATCGCTTTGCTCTTATTCCAATCTGAGCTAAACTTTCTTCTCCTGAAACATAGAAGACTGATAATTTTGAATCAACAGTCTGACATACTTGTAATAATAATGTGGATTTCCCAATACCAGGGTCTCCTCCAACTAATACTAAAGAACCTTTAACAAGTCCTCCTCCTAAAACTCTATCAAGTTCAGTAAGATTCATAATCATACGTTCTTTGCTATTTTCTTCAATTTTATTAAGCGATGTGGGAACAATAGTTATAACTATACCATTTTTTTTTGCAACAACTAGTAGTTCTTCATCAAAACTATCAAACGTTAAACAAGATGGACATTTACCCATCCACTTAACTATTTCATAACCGCACTCTCTACATACAAACTTACTTTTATTTTTTCCCACTTGACTCCTTAAACAATTCGTCTCATCATCATATTTTTTAAAATATCTACACGGACTTGATTCCTTTTTGTTAAATCTACATTTTTTAAAGCATTATTGCTAATAGCAGCTTTAATCATTACGCTATCTTCTTTTTTTATTATATCGTAGTCTACAAA
>JAUUZV010000178.1 GCA_030592085.1 Clostridia bacterium
AAGGAACCATTTGATGGTGGAATCTTAACTAAATAAATACTTCATACAAGACAAAGAGATCTTATCAAAATACAAAAGCGTTATGACAATCAAAATACTAACTGGACAGTTAAACACTTTTGCCATGATTTATTAGATCTCAAAGCCTATATTGATGCTTTACCTGACATAACTTTACCTGTAACTACAAAACATGTACCTAAAATTGAAAAAATGTTAGGAGATGATGGTTTAATTATGATTTCCATGGCAGATCCATTATGTGTAATTGCTGATAGTTTTGAATTTGGCAGGTTTATGGTATATGCAATGACAGAAACAAAAGAAATATTAAAAGCTACTGAATCTATTTTTGAACACCAAAAAACTCAATTTAATCAAACGATTAAAGGGGGAGTTAAAGATATGATGGTTAGGATATATGGACCTGAATACGCAACACCACCATATTTACCACCTAGATTATTTCCTGAACTTGTTACTAAGTACTTAAAATACTATTGTGGTGAAATTAAGCAAGCGGGAGGGTTTCCAAGAATTCATAGTCATGGTAAAATTAAAGATGCTTTACCTGAATTTTTAAAAACAGATATGATGATTTTAGAACCAATTGAGCCAATACCAGATGGTGATATATCTTTAAGTGATGTTAAGGATATCTGTGGCAAAAATGTTTGTTTAATGGGAAATATTGAACTTAAAGATTTAGAAAACCAGAGTAAATCATATATTAATAAATTAGTAAAAGATATAATGAATGATGCAAAAGGTGAATCAGGGTTTATTATTATGCCAACAGCATCTCCAATTAATAATCCACTTATTAAAAAAACAGAAGAAAATTATTATGAATTTATAAATGCAAGTTTGGAATATGGAAAGTATTAGGGGTAATTAAATGATTATTGAATGTAAAGATGTTTATAAGAATTATAAAGAAATAAAAGCTTTAGATGGTTTATCTTTGTCAATAAATAAAGGTGATATTCATGGCTTGTTAGGTCCAAATGGTGCAGGAAAAAGTACATTAATTAATATATTTGCAAGTTTAATAAATCATGATAAAGGTGAAATTTCAATTATGAATCAAACAATTCCTAAACAATTTCATAAAATAAAAGGGAAACTAGGATTTGTACCACAAGATTTAGCAATATATGAAGATTTAACTGCTTATGAAAATATTGCTTTTTTTGCTTCACTATATGGTTTAAGAGGAAAAGAGAAAAAAGAAAAAGTAAAACAAGCTTTAGAATTTGTTGGATTAACTGATAGACAAAAAAGTCAAGTTAAAACTTTTTCAGGAGGAATGAAAAGACGTCTTAATATTGCATGTGGGATTTGTCATGAACCTGAAATTATATTTTTTGATGAACCTACAGTTGGAATTGATCCACAATCTAGAAATCATATACTTGAATCAATTGTAAAGTTAAACAAACAAGGAAATACTATTATATATACAACACATTATATGGAAGAAGCACAAAATATTTGTGATACGATATCTATTATTGATCATGGGAAAATATTAGCTGAAGGTACTGTTAATGAGTTAGTTAAATTAGTTACCGAATATGAACTGCTATTTGTTAAAATAAAAGATATTAATTTAAGCCAACAAGAAAGTAAATTATTCTCAGATATTGAAGGAGTAAAAAGTATTAATTTAGAAGAAGATGGAATAGCTATTACTCATAATGGACATAGTGATATGTTAGAAAATGTTATATCAAAAGTAAAAGCTTGTAAAAAGCAAGTGGCCTCTATTGAGAGTAGAAAACCAAACTTAGAAGATGTGTTTTTGACCTTAACTGGTAGAACTTTGAGAGATTAATATGAGATTTTTACAGATATTTTCAATTTATGTTAAACGAACATTTAGAGATAAAATGTTTATTATGATAATGATAGTTTTTCCAATTCTACTAATATGGCTACTAGGTAATGCTTTTTCTGGAATGATAGGTGATGAAAGTCTTTCTATTGTTCATGCTAATATGCTTTATCATGTAACCGATGATTCAATTAATTCTAAGACTTTTATTGACTCTTTAGTTAATGAAAATATTGATGAATTTACTTTTAATGAAGAATCAAATGAAGAAGTTGCTCTTGATAAAATTAAAAAGAATCAAGCTGATGCTTATATTGTTGTTGACTCGAATACAATCAGAATCTATAAAAATAGTGTTTATAACTTCAATGGAACAATGGCAGAGTTATTAATTAATAATTATGCTGAGCAATTTAATTTAATAACTACAATTTTACAAATTGATGGTAGTTTACTTATTAAACAACCAACAGAACAAATATCTTACACAGAAATTGTATCAATAAAAAAAGACCGTGAACCTGGTTCAATGGATTATTATGGTGTTACCATTACATCTATGTTTTTGTTTTATGGTTTGATATTTATTAGTACATATATTATTGAAGATAAGCGTAAGAAAACGAAAGATAGAATTTTAATAACACCTGCTCATGAAACAACATATCAGTGGGGAATAATATCAGGTAATGTTTTTATTCTTTTTTGTCAAATGTTATTAATGGTAGTTTTAGGTATTCTTGTTTTTAATACTTATTGGGGAGATAATATATTAATTCCAATTTTAATTTTAGGTGCAGAACTTGTAATGGTGTCAGCATTAGGTTCACTTTTAGGAATGGTAATCAAATCTGAATCTGTTATTGTAGGAGTTGCCCAACTACTTATTCCTGTATTGGTATTTCTAGGTGATGGTTATGTACAATTACCATCAACAGGAACATTTGGGATTATAAAACAATTTTCACCACTATATTGGGTGAATCATTCCATATTTAATGCAATTTATCTTAATGATTATAGCAATGCATGGATTTCTATTGGAATAAGCTTAACCATTGCACTTATAACAACGTTACTAATTGTATTTATAAATAGAGCAAGGAGGGTAGTTCATGGGTAATTCATTAATAATTGCGAAAAATTTTATATTACAAATGTCAAAAAATAAGATTAATTTTTTAGTTTATGTTCTACTACCACCAATACTAGCAGTTTTATTTATGTTTATGATAGGTAATAATAGTTCACAATCAATTGAAATAGGTATTGTGGATAATGATAACTCGACTTCATCAAGTCATTTAATTGAATATATTGAAAATAGCGATAATTATCAAGTTTCCTATTTCAAAGAGGATTTATTATTAAAGGCTATTACTAATAAAACAATTAGAGCAGGTATAATCATTCCTACTAATTTTGAACAATCATTAATAGAAGGATCACCAATTGACGTTGAATTATACTCAATTGAAGGAGTTGCAGTACTTGGTTGGTTAGAAAATTTTCTAAATCAGAAGATTGCCAGTCTTGTTATGATTGGAACATCTAATAATTATGAATTGATTCTTAAAACTTATCAAAATAGTCAGGTTACCTTAATTGTTAATGAAGTAGGAGATATAGCAGGAAAAATGGATGCTACTCAATCAGGATTTGGTATGTATATTTTTGCATCAATATTTTCAATATGGGGTATATGTGCATTAACATATAAAGAAAAAATTTATAAAACTTATCATAGGGTTATAAGTTCACCTGTGACATCAATAGAATTTATGTTTGGCAATATCCTCTCATGTTTCTTTTTTGCAATATTGCATTTAAGTATTTCATTACCAGTAATTTATTTTATATTTAATATTGGAAGTATTATTCCTTTGGGAATAATGATTATATTAATGATTAGTTTATATATAGCTGCAATATCACTTGGGACATTATTAGTTTCACTTGCTAGGAGTCAAAGTTCTGTTACAGCTATTAACGTTTTAATATTAACAATTACAAGCATGCTAGGTGGCTGCTATTGGTCTATTGAGTTTATGCCAAAGTTCATGCAGAATATAGCAACAATAACACCTCAATATTGGTTTAACACAGCTATATCAAAATTATTTAAATATGAAGGTATAATATTTAATATTAGTATGATGATAATATTTGCTTTAGCTTATATTCTAATCTACTTATTAATTGATAAATTCAAGAAACAAAAAATATAACATAGAAAAACAGCACCATTAAGGTGCTGTCTTTATAATACGAAGTTACTATTAATAACTATCTTTTTTTAGCTTCAAAGCAATCTCTGCAATATACTGGTCTGTCACCACTAGGTTGGAAAGGAACTTTTGTATCTGCGCCACATTCGTCACAAACTACATCGTACATTGTTCTTTCACTTTTGAAATTATTTCTCTGTGCTTTTCTTTTAGTCCTGCATTCAGGACATCTTGCTGGATCGTTTTGGAATCCTTTTTCTGCGTAAAAAGCCTGTTCAGCTTCTGTAAACGTAAAGTCATTTCCACAATCTCTGCATGCAATAGTCTTATCCATGTTTTTCCTCCGATTTGTTTTTCCCATTTATAAAAAGCATATTAGATTGATTACCAGTACAGAAGTAAAGATTCCCTCCCGATTAGTTTTTTTATATAGGTTTACCATATTATATAACCAAATGACAGTAATTAGCAATATTTATTTTTAAAAAGAACAAATATTTTTGTTACTTTTGCGATTTAAGTCCTGTTTGCAGGGATATATCGCTTAATCTTACTAGTTGTTGTTTTAATAAATTCTTCGTTTCTTATGATAATTTCTCTAATATTCTTGTAATTTACTAATTTAGTATTAATATCTTTCACTAAATCATTAAAAACTTTTAAAATTGTTGAAGGACTATTATCACCAAAATCAGACTCAATTGCTTCTACATCAGGATATACAGATAGAGTAACCTGCAAGTCATCATTTTTATCTACTTCTTTACCAAAAACCATTGATTCAATTACATAAGTACTTGTATTAATGAGTGATTCAATCTCTTCTGGATAGATATTCTTACCATTCTTAGTGACAATAACACTTTTTTTACGACCAGTTATATATACGAAGCCACGGTCATCCATGTAACCCATATCACCTGTATGGAAAAATCCACCTTCAAATGCTTCCTTATTAAGTTCAG
>JAUUZV010000108.1 GCA_030592085.1 Clostridia bacterium
ATAAGTCGGTTTATCATTATCCTGATCTTTGCCCTGCGTTTTACCCAAAGTCGCAGTGTCACTTTCCTCATCTAGAATATCATCCTTTACCTGAAATGATAGCCCGATGCATTTCGCATAATGGTCCAGTTTACTGGCAACAGCAGGATCTAAATCAGGTTGCGATAAACTAGCTAACTGCACAGCAACGCGAATTAAAGCGCCTGTTTTATGAATATGCATATTTTCTAGTTCTGGCAACGTCAGTTTTTTACCTACAGACTCCAGGTCAATTGCCTGTCCTCCTACCATGCCTTGTGAACCACTTGCTTTTGCCAAAGCAGTAATCATATTGATACGTGTCGCAGCACTGGCATTCATACTACTATCCTGTGCCAGAGTCTGGAATGCCAGAGTTTGCAGAGCATCACCGGCTAAAATCGCTGTTGCTTCGTCATAAGCCACATGAGAAGTGGCTTTCCCCCTACGCAAATCATCATCATCCATTGCTGGCAAATCATCATGAATCAGTGAATATGTATGAATCATCTCAATTGCACATGCGTAATTAAAATCGCTTTCATTATTCTCGCCACGCAAAGCTAGTGATGTATTTAGTAATAATAATGGACGAATTCTTTTTCCTCTAGCTTCTAAACTATAACTCATTGAAGATAATAATTCTCGATGAACATCTTTATTATCTTTTAAAATCTTTGTCATATGATTTTCAAATTGCATTAATAAATTATTGTTCATTTGGTTTTACAACTTTCAACTGCTGTTTAGCTGTTTCTAAACGTTCATTAAGTACTTTAATAATTTTTAGTCCTTTTTGATATTCTTCCATAGCTTTTTCTAATTGCAATTCTCCACCTTCTAATAAAGAAACGCTTTTTGATAATATTTCCATTAACTGTTCAAATGTTTGTTCGCTCATTTGGTTATCTCCTTGTCTATTACTTTACTAGTAATTGTTCCATCTTTCATCTTTGCAATAATAATATCATCTTTTGATACGTCTTTCACTGAAGTTATCAGCTTCTTTTGTTCAGTCTCAATTACTGCATAACCTCTTTTAATTGTATCTAGAGGACTTAGGGATTGCATTTTCCCTAATAGGACAACAAAGTTTTTTTCAACTGAATTAATCTGTGTTTTCATATGATAATTAAGTTGGTCATCAAGTTGATCAATCCGTTGTTGTAATTTATTTACATATTCATCTGGTCTTTTCATCACAGGTCTATCTGAATAATATACTAAAAGCTGTTGTTTTTTAGATATTACACTATTCATACTTACTAATAATCGATTACTCTGATCTTCTATAAATATTTTTATGTCATCTAAATTTGGTAGAACCAGTTCTGCTGCTGCAGAAGGTGTTGGTGCCCTTAAATCTGAAACGAAATCAGCAATTGTAAAGTCAGTTTCATGTCCTATAGCTGATATAATTGGTATTTTAGAAGATGCGATTTTGTATGCTAAACTTTCTTCATTAAAAGGCCATAAATCTTCAATTGAACCTCCACCTCTAGCAAGAATTATTACATCTACATTTGTTAGTTCATTAAAATACTCTATACCATTAATAATTGTTAAATGGGCATCATCCCCTTGTACTTTTGATGGGTACAAAATTGCATTGTAATTAGGATATCGTCTATTTAAAACATTAGTAATGTCATTTATTACAGCACCAGTTGGAGATGTAATAATTCCAATAGTTGAAGGTAAATAAGGAATTTTTCTTTTTCGTTGTTGCTCAAAAAGTCCTTTTTCAGATAACTGTCTTTTTAACTGTTCAAATCGTAAGTATAGGTCACCTGCGCCATGTAAAGTCATTTCACTTACATACACTTGATATGAACCATTTTTTTCATATACGCCAACATGTCCTTTAATAATAACTTTATTTCCATCAACTGGTTTAAAATTAATATTTCTTGTTTGACCTCTAAACATAACACATCTTACAAGTGATCTATCATCTTTTAATGAGAAATATAAATGACCTGAACTATGATGCTTATAATTCGATAATTCTCCTTCAACTAGAACATGAGAAAGAGGCTCATGATTAGTAATCAATTGAGAAATAGTTGCATTTAATTGTGTAACAGTAATTTTTTGATTCATGATATCAATATACGTTAGCTAATATTCCATTAATAAATTTACTTGCTTGATCATCTGAATACATCTTCGCAAGTTCAATAGCTTCATTAATAGCAACACCTTTGGGCACATCTTCAATGTTTTTTATTTCATAATATGCTAATCGTAAGATTGCCAAGTCAACTTTAGCTAATCTATCAATAGTCCATTTTTCTGCTAGAAATTTAGTCAATTCTAAATCTATTTCTTTTTTATTAGAATGTACTCCAAGAACAACTTGGTTAATGTACTCTTTTGATTTTTTATCAATAGCATTTTCACTATAATGTTGTTTTAATTGATCTAAAACATTATCTTTATTAATTTCACACTGGAAAACTAATTTAAAAGCTGTTTCTCTGGCTTTTTTCCTGCTCATGTTTCCTCCGACTACTTAACTGGATCTAAGATACCATCAATAGTTATTTTAATACTTTTCAACTCTACTCCTGTAGTATCTTGAATTTTACGTTTAATATTATTTTGAAGCCTTAGTGATACCTCTGGTATTGATACTGTTGGTGGTACTTTGGCAAATACTTCTAAAGAAGCATTATTATCAGAACTAAATATTTGAGTTCTAATATCTGACACCTCATCCATAAGTCGTGCTTCTAATTTAGCTAAACTTTCAATAGACTGAGCTGAAATGCTAACAATCCCTGTTTCATTAGAAAACTGAATAGCTCCCTTTGATTTATCTCGCTTTGCAAAACTTAGAATTAGTACTACGTTTAAAAAAATCATTAGAGTCCAGAAAATTACTGGAAGTATTCTAATAGTATTAAAGATTCCCACACTAGTAATATTTAAAACTAGTGTATCAAAAGCTTTAACATCAATAAACAAATACAAGAAAGATAGTGATAAAGTCACTACAAATATAATATTTAGTACTTTTATTATTCCTCTTATTTTACTCATTTTACACCTCTTTTTTATTTGGGAACATTAATCCCTTGAATATGGATATTAACTTCAATTATTTCCATTCCCGTCATTTTTTCCACTACTTTTTTAACAGTTTCTTGAATATTCCATGCAACATCAGGAATTCGCGCGCCAAAGTTTGCAATGATATATATATTAACCTCTACACGATCTCCTTTAACATCAACCTTAATTCCCTTTGATAAATTTTTAATACCTAACGCTTCAGCAATTCCACCTGTAAGTCCACCGCTCATAGCGTATACACCATCAACTTCAACGGCAGCTAACCCAGCAATTATAGCAATAACTTCATCAGTTACTTTTAATTTTCCTAAGTTTTCTTCTTGATTAGATGTGGCTGCACTTAGTTCGCTCATAGTTTCACTCCCATTAACTGTATTATATCGTTTACTGTATAACTAATCAATAAGTTGAGCATAATAGTTTTTAACCATAAATTCAGGATAATATGATTTTTTTGCTTTTCTTAATCCTTCAATTCCTAAATCTTCTTGACGATTAATATATTTAACATCTTTAAATTCATTTACTATAAATTGTTGATTAATTACAGGATAAGCTCCTTTATACTGATCAATAGCTTTTTCAAAATATATAACTCCCATATCATCTGCTAATTTTTCACCAGCTGAAAATGCAGCAATTTCTCCATTAACTTTTAGTAAACACGCTTTATAATTTATATGATCAATAAAAGTTATAAAATTAATTAACACATTTTTTTCATGTGATAGTTCTGCTGTTAGTTCATCTTTTTTTTCATAAAACCATTTATCAATAAAATCATTGATTTCATGAATATTTTTTTCATCGACTCTTTCATATGTATAATTATATTGATTTGTAAATTTATTAATATGATTACGTTTTTTATGATATTTTTTTCCAGGTAGTAAAGCTAAATTTTCTCTTAGGTATACATATTCGTGGCGCTCATCATTTTCAACAGGTTCTATACCTAGCTTTCTGAATAAAGGTAATTCATCTTCATTAATCCCAACTACCATTGTTTTCCCATTTACACTTTGTTGATATTCCTTTATATTCTTTAAAGCTATTGCAAAATCTCCATTACCAACTGGTGTATAAGCAATATTCCCATGTTCTCTTTCAAAAATGTACAAAAACCCATCTTTCTCACAAAGTTCAATACCTAAATAATCTTTCCATAAGCATAACATTGTAGGACTAGATATTGCTTTATGTGGATTCATAAATGGTTTATATCTATCTAATAATGAACAATTTTCCTTTGTTAATATTTTAGGTTTTAACACTAAAATGACACCTCTTTTTTCTTTGTAGCTGATTCATATGTAGCATCAATAATCTTCATCATCTTAATGCCATCCTCTGGTATGGACAAACAAGTTGTTTTCCCTTCGATAACCTCTATGAAGTGAGTAAATTCATTTAAATCAGCTGTTGGATATTTTGTATTTGGAATAATATCTACCACTGTATCATTTATTTCAGTAAATATTTTAAGTTGACCATTTTTAAAACTTACGCCACCTTTATCTCCAAATAACTCGTAAAAATATTCTTCTTTTTCATTATTCATGGCAAATGAAAATTCAAAACTAATTGTTACATCATTATCTAATCTAATAAACCCATTAGCTAAATCTTCAATATTGTAATCATAGTCACCAATTCCTTTAGGTAAATGCAAGTTTTTACAATGACTATTTGCAAATTTCTTATATGTTGATGCTGATACACTAACAGGATTTGGATAATCCATAAAATGTAATGTTAAATCAATAAAATGAACACCTAAATCAATAAGTGGACCACCACCTGATAAGTTTTTATCGGTAAACCATCCACCAATTTTTGGAATAGTCCTTCGTCGTCTCCAACCGCACCTCACATAATAAATATCTCCAAGATTCCCATCTTTAATATATTGTCTAATAAAAGAAGCTTCATTAGTAAAGCGGTTATTTAGCCCTAACATTAGATGTTTACCAGTTCTATTCTTAACTTCAACCATATCCACTGCTTCTTGTTCATTCATTGCAATTGGTTTTTCACAATGTACATTGATTCCAGCTTCTAAGGCATCAATCGTATATTCTTTATGAAATTTGTTAGGTGTACAAACACTTACAATATCTAAATTTTCTTTTTCAAACATTTCTTTATGATTATTATATGTATTAATATTTGGATATTGTTCTTTTATATTTTCCAAAGCTATTTCACTTACATCACAAATTGCTACAACCTCAACGTTATCCAATGCATCATAACCTTTTAGATGTTTGTGAATTGCAATACCACCTGCACCGATACATCCATAGCGATATACATTCATCTATATTTCCTCCAAAGGTTTTTTAATCCAGTCACCAACATTTGTATCAATTATTTCACAAGTTGGTGCCACATATTTAGTTGCATTTGTAATAACTTTTTGTATCATTTCATTATGGTATATTGGATAAGCTTCATGACCTGGTTGAAAATAGAACATTTTTCCTCTTTCAATATTAAAAACACAACCTGAGCGAAATACTTCTCCACCTTTAAACCAAGATAAAAATACTAATTCATCAGGATCTGGAATACCAAATGGTTCTCCATACATTTCTTCATGTTCTAATTCGATTCCATCGCCTATACCCTTTGCAATAGGATGATTAGGCTTAACAGTCCAAACACGGCATTTTTCGCCAATATCTCTCCACTTCAATCCACAATTTGAACCTGTTAATCGCTTAAATACTTTTGAAAAATGTCCTGAGTGTAATACTATAATACCCATACCACCTCTAACACGTTGACAAACTTTTTCTACTATATCATCTCTGACATCGCCATGATTGGCATGTCCCCACCAAAGTAAAACATCTGTATTATTTAATACATCATCAGTTAAACCATGATCTTTTTCATCCAAAGTAGCTGTTCTAACAATTAAATCTTCTTCTTTTTCTAAAAAAGATTTTATTGTCATATGCATGCCATTAGGATAAATAGCTTTTACATTTTCCATTTCAATTTCATGTCTAAACTCATTCCATACAGTTACATTAATACTCATATCATTCTCCTAAATAATTTTATCAACAGCTTCAAGTAAATTCATCTCATCAGTCTCACTTCTTACCATTGTAGCTATATAAACCCCTTTATTCCCAAATCTCTTAAGAAATGGTACCACATTTTCTTTAGCTAAGTATACATGAATACCTTTCCCATTTTTTAATATTTTATCATACAATTGATACCAGTGCTTATCAAAATTATCAGGTTGTCCAGCACCTGGTACCCACTGAATAGCTGCAATATTGTCAATTGATAATAGACTATCTAAATGTCTAATTGCACCAGGTCCATCTAAGTGATAAAGCACATTATCTAGTTTCTCACATTGTCTTATTAAAAAGGGCATTTCAAAACGATCAAACATATCGATAGATAACATTATTGAAATATCACTTTGTAATGTAGATGTATACCCTTTACCTAAAATATTGTAATGTCCAAATGATGTATATCCTTTTTCATCCATTAATAGATTAGCATGTTCAAAAAAACACTTATCCCAGAATTCATATAAAAGTTCTAATAATTCAAACACTTCTACTTCATCATCAATAAGTTTCATTAGAAGCTCTTCAGGTGTATAAAGAGCTGATAAAATATCTAGATTTTGTTGTAAATCTGGCATACTCACTCTATAGTCAGTTATATTCTCTACATATTTTTTTGTAGTTTCAATGCTCCAGTGATACCACTTGGTTGGATTTTTAATTGCATTTACAATCTGTTTACTACTTGTAATATTTCCATCATACCAAATCACATTATCATCATACACAGGTGTTGCTCCTAAAAAAGTTGCCAAACTCCCAGGTCCAAGGTAAGAAGATATGTCTGGAAAACAATCAGAATTAAATGTTTTTTTAGAATGTTCTTCAGTAAAATACTTGATATTTAAATCAGTATTTGTAAAGTCATCAATATTTCTATATGAAAATTTTGTAAAAGGATAATTAATACTAAGAATTGGTGATTTGTTGGTTCGCTTCCACCACAAATCGAAATGCTCTCTGGTGACTGTCATATTCTTTTTAAACAACTTATTCTCCAGTTTGCTCAATACCTGTTAATCGCTCATCTATATCATCTACTGAATCTACACAGTCATCTAACATAACTGCCATATCTTCAAGTAATAAAAGGAGTTTTTCAACAAACTCCTTATTAATATTATCAGCTGATAACTGTTTGAGTAACTCCACTCTAGTGGTAAAATAATCCATTAAGCTCGCTCCATATACTCACCTGAACGAGTATCTATTCTAATTTTATCTCCAATATTAATAAATAGAGGAACTTTTACACTAGCACCTGTTTCTAGTTCTGCAAGTTTTGTAGCTCCTTGAGCTGTATCACCTTTAAACCCAGGTTCAGTTTCAATAACTTCTAATATTACAAAGTTAGGTGGTTCTACTCCAAACACTCTGCCATTATGTGATAACATTTGTACTGTTTCTGTTTCTTTTACAAATTTTAACGCATCACCAAATTGATCTTTGTTAAGTGGCATCTGTTCATAAGTTTCTTCATCCATAAAGTAATATAAGTCACCATCTTTATATAAATATTGCATATCTTTTCTTTCAATAAATGCTTTTTTGAATTTCTCATTAGGATTAAATGTTTTTTCAATAGTAGCCCCTGTAATAACATTCCTTACTTTTGTTCTAACAAAAGCAGCACCTTTACCTGGCTTTACATGTTGAAATTCAATTACCTGAAACAAGTGATTGTTATCTTCAAAAGTTACACCATTTCTAAATTCTCCAGCTGAAATCATAAAAAAACCTCCCAAATATATAAATAAATTATAATGAAATCTAATTAAATAGTCAAAC
>JAUUZV010000212.1 GCA_030592085.1 Clostridia bacterium
CTTGTGGCTCATTTCAAGAAGATCTAAAATTATATGATATTATCATTGGTATGGCAGCTTCTACTAATTCGAATTTTCAATCACAATATGATTTACCAGGAGTTTATTCACCAACAGCTTCATGGGAATTATTAAGCAAAGCTGTATCAGTAGCTAGTGATCAAAATACACCTGTTCATGTAGGTAATATTTTATCATCAGATATTTTTTATGGTGATGATTTCGATTCGTGGAAAAAATGGGCAAAATTAGGAGTAATGGCAGTTGAAATGGAAGCAGCTGCTTTATATATGAATGCAGCTCGTGCAGGGGTTAATGCTCTATGCATATTGACTGTATCTGATACATTAGTAACCCATCAAGTAACAACTTCTGAAGAACGACAGAAATCATTTACTAAAATGATGGAAATAGCTTTAGAATTAGCATAAATGAATTAGGAGGGTGTTATGCGAAAAACAAAAGTAATTTGCACCCTAGGCCCAGCAACTGAAGGAATTATTGAAAAACTGATGAAAAATGGAATGGACGCAGCCCGTTTCAATTTTTCGCATGAAACTCATGCGATTCATCAGGAACGAATTAATGAAGCAAAGCTGGCTAGGAAAAAATTAAATAAACCAATTCCATTTATTATTGATACAAAAGGACCAGAAATGCGAATTGGGCAAATGGAAAAAAAGGTTAATTTAATAAAGGGAAATAAATTTATCTTATTAAATGCCAAAGAGATGGGAAACGAAAATCGTGTTACCATTTCTAATAAAAACCTATTTAAATGTGTGACTCCTGGAAAAGAAATATTTATTGACGATGGAAAGATTAGACTAGAAGTTGTTAAAGTTTTAGATAAAGATATCCATTGTGTAGTAACTTCAGGAGGAATGGTATCTAGTCGTAAAGGTGTTAATATTCATGATTGTGAAACCGGATTACCCTTTATAACAGATAGAGATATTGGAGATATTGAATTTGCGTTAAAGAATGATTTTGATTTTATTGCGCTATCCTTTGTAAGAAATGCTGGTGATATATACCAAGTTAGAAGCATTTTAAAAAAGAAATATAAAGAAGATGTTAAAATTATTGCAAAAATTGAAAATGAAGAAGCAGTAAAAAATATTGATGAAATTATTGATGCCGCTGATAGTATAATGGTTGCAAGAGGAGACTTAGGAATTGAATTACCTATTAGTCAAGTTCCTGTAATTCAAAAAAGACTTATCAAAAAATGTTATAGTTCCGCAAAACCTGTTATTGTTGCTACTCAAATGTTAGAAAGTATGTCAGATAATCCATTACCTACTAGAGCTGAGGTTTCTGATGTAGCTAATGCTATTTATGATGGAACAAGTGTAGTTATGTTATCAGGAGAAACAGCTGCAGGAGATTTTCCTGTTGAATCACTTCAAATGATGGTACAAGTAATAAATGATACTGAAAAAGCAATTGATTATAAAACTCGATTTAACTTAAATAGTTTTGACAATGTGGAAAAAAACGTACTAAATATTATAAGTAAATCGTCAGTGGTGACATCTTTTGAAATAGATGCAAAAGCAATTGTAGTTCCTACAAGGACAGGTAATTCTGCTAGAATGCTTTCAAGCTTTAGACCTAAAAGTCCAATAATTGCTATTACAGTTAAACCTACAATTCAGAGACAACTTAATATGTCTTGGGGTATTAGGCCAATGCTTAGTAAGTTCATAGGTGAACAAAAAAAATTATATGAAAACACAATGGAATTAGCTATTGAAAGTAAATTAGTTAAAAAAGATGATATCGTTGTTCTAACTGGAGGAATTCCTACAGGGAGTGAAGGACGAACTAACATGTTAAAATTACACCGTATAGGAGATAAAGTAATTAATGAATGAGCAGTTATTAGTAAACTTATATAAACAAAGAGGACATGACAAAGAAACAACTATAAAGGTTGTTTCTTTTGTTAAAGAACTTGAAAAATATATAAGTCATCAAAATAAAAAGCTAAATGATATTAATGTATAAACAATAAAAAACTATATTGCTCTGCTAATTGACAATAAACAAAATACCATTGAAAGAGTATTAGCGCTCGCTAGATATTTTTATATAATTGATAATCAAACAATATATCTTTATTTCACATCAATTCTTGGGGGAATAGGCGTAATTGATAATATTAAGAAGCGAACTAAAGAACTAAAAGGAGATAAAATATGTAGTTTTGCAATTTCACTTAAATAGTAGAATGAGATAAAAATTCTTGAAGCACTTTACTTTTTGGATGGTTAAAAAACTCATGAGCAGTCCCATGTTCAATAGCTTTACCTTGGTCAATAAAAACCACATAATCTGCAGCTTTTTTAGCAAAAGCCATTTCATGGGTTACCATTAAAATATCTGTACCACTTTTTTTTAATTCAACAATCATTTCAAGAACGCCACTAGTCAATTGTGGATCAAGAGCGGATGTAGGTTCATCAAATAACAACAACTCTGAATTTATAGCTAAAGCACGAGCAATAGCAATTCGTTGTTGTTGGCCACCAGAAAGTTTTGCAGGTATTTTATCAATATGTTCAATTAAATCGAATCTCTTTAACAATTGTAAACAAGCTTCTTTAGCTTGTTCCACACTATATCCATGAACTTTAATTAATGGCATAGTAATATTTTCCATAGCTGTCCAATGGGGAAACAAGTTATATGATTGAAAAACAACACCAACATTTTTTCGGTACTCTTTTAACCAATTTTCATCATTTACAATTTCCTGGCCGTTAATGCATATCTCACCACTAGTAGCAATTTCTAATCCTGCAAATAAGCGAAGAAGTGTAGATTTACCACCTCCTGATGGACCTACAATAACTACAGAAGGAACATTTAAAACAGAAAACGTAAAATCATCAAGTGCACGTTCTATTTCATATTGTTTCACAACATTGTTTATATTAAGATTCATAAAAGTATTTCCTTTCTAACCATTTTGATAGTAGTGATATTGGAATAGTAATAACTAAGTATCCTAGAGCTAAAAATGATAAGGTTTCATAGGTTTGAAAGGTTAGTGCATTTACCTCAAGGGTTTTCATTGTAAATTCACTTACAGCAATAATTGACAAAAGTGAGGAATCTTTTATTAGGGATGATATTTGACCTGCTAAGGAAGGTAAAATTCTCTTAAAAACCTGTGGGAAAATTATATATCTATATATTTGCCATTTACTAAAACCAAGTGAATTTGCAGTAACAATTTGTGACTGTGGAATACTTTCAATACCACCTCTTATGATTTCGGTAACATAAGCTCCAGAGAAAAGAGATAATATTAAAAATCCAACTATAAATTTATCTTTTAATCCAAAAGCAGGAGTAATAATAAAATAGAAAAACAAAATCTGTACTAAAAAGGGTGTTCCTCTAATTAATTCAACATAAAATCTAGCTAAAAACCTAAAAAAGATAATATTACTTTTTAAAGCAATAGCATTAACAATTCCAATTACTAATGAAATAAATAGTGAGACACTACAGATTGCAAGTGTCATAGTAAATCCATTAATAAATTTTTTCTGATATCTAGAAATAACAGAAAAATCAAAGGAATATTCTAATTTTATTACAGTGAATAAAAAAACCAAGAATATAAATAAACCAACTAAAGCCACATTTGTTAAAGTTGCGGCTTTAGTGATTCTTTTGTTATCTTCTCTAGTTGTAAAAAGATTTTTCATATATCTTCTAATCTATATCGAAGAAAAAGGATAATCCTTGTTCTTCAAATACTTTTTTTACATCTCCTAGATATGTATCTGCGATTTCATTAATTTTTCCATTGTCTTGTAATATCTTTAAGGCTGCATTTACATCGCTTAATAATTGGGTATTACTTTTATCAAATGC
>JAUUZV010000042.1 GCA_030592085.1 Clostridia bacterium
AAAAGAAACCGTTCTCCCTTTAAAGGAGAACGGCTATTTGTTATAAATATTAACTTTTAAATTTTATAACTTAGTCAGCAAGGCTTGCTCCACTAAAGTCGATTGAACCTAGCATACTTCTTTCCCAGCCAATAACTCTGTCTGAGATTAAGAATGTATCTGTATAATGATATACAGGCATCATTGGTAAATCAGTCATAAGAATTTCTTGTGCTTTGTAAAGTTCAGCAAAATGAGTAGCTGAATCAGTTGCAGTTTGTGCTGCTACCATATGAGCATTATAATCTGCACTCATGTAGTTAGGATCATTATATGCGTTTGCTTCTTGGAATATTGCAAGTAATCCACTTGGATCTAAGAAGTCTGTTAACCAACCACCACGAGCTAACTCATAGTCGCCTTCTTTTCTTGTATCCTGGAAAACAGCCCATTCTTGGTTTTCAAGTGTACAGGTAATACCAAGATTAGTTTTGAACATTTCTTGAACCATTTCTGCAACCATCTTATGTCCTTCTGATGTATTGTATAATAATACGAATGTTGGGAAGCCTTCTCCTCCGGCATAACCTGCTTCTGCAAGTAATGCTTGAGCTTCTGCAACCATACTATCGTCAGTTACTAAACCGTATGTACCGCTTTCTTCAAAGAAGTCATTTCCATCTGAATCAGGCATTCCTGGAGGTACCATTCCTAAAGCTGGAACTTGACCTGAACCTAATGTTTCACAGATAAGTTCTCTATCAATAGCTAAAGTTAATGCTTTACGAACTCTAACATCTGACCATATTTCTAGATCCATATTAAAGTTGTAGTAGTAAGTTCCTAATAATGCGAAAACATAGAAATTAGGGTCTTCTGCGATTAATCTAGGTACTTCTGCTGGTGGAACTGATGGAAGAACATCAAGTTCTCCTGATTGATATGCTGTATAAGCTGTTGAAGCTTCATCAATAAATACTGCATCAATTGAAGCTAATCCAACATTCTTTTTATTCCAATAATTTTGATTCTTTTCAAGTGTTAAACCTTCGCCAATTGTGTAGGCTGTTAAAACGAAAGGTCCGTTTGAAACTGCAAGCTCAGGATTTTTTGCCCATGCTCCATCTTCTCCGCCTTCGGCTTCAACTGAAGCTTGTTTGATAGGCATAAAGTGGTAGAATGCCATTAAACTAACAAAATAGTCAGTTGGAGATATTAAGTTAATTTCTAATGTGTAATCATCAGTAGCTGTAATACCAACAGAATCAAGATCTCCTGATTCAGTAGCTGCAGCTGCACCAACGATATTTGTATATTCCCAAATCCAAGCATATTCTGATGCTGTTGCAGGGTCAATACCTCTTTTAAAACCATACTCAAAATCATGAGCAGTTAGTTTTGTTCCATCTGACCAATCAGATTTTCTTAAATTGAAAGTAACTGTAAGTCCATCTTCTGATGTTTCCCAAGATTCTGCAATCCCTGGAATAATAACACCACTTTGTTCTCTTACAAGAGCTTCAAAAGTTTGATTGATAACGTCTCCACCATCACTAGCTCCATTTAATGTTGGGTCTAATGTTTTAGGATCTGCTCCAATGTTCCAATTCAATGTACCTTCAGCTGTATCTGTTGCGCAACCAGAAACAACAACTGTAAGCATACATAAAATTACTATAACACTTATTATACGTTTCATATATATTCCTCCTATTTTTTTGCTTTTTAAAAAAGCATATTATATAAATTATAGTATGAGCATTATATAAAGTCAATTTAATGCTTACTATTATTTACTCATATCATCTATTGACTACATGGCATGCCACAAAATGTCCCGGCGTAATTTCTTTTAGTTCTGGAGTAATAGACTTACATATATCCTCACATAATGAACATCGCATTTTAAATGGACAACTTGGAATGGGATCAATAGGACTTGTCACATCCCCTTGTAAAATAATTCTCTTTTGCTTACGAGTAATTATTGGGTCTGGTATAGGAATTGAAGAAAGCAATGCCTGAGTATATGGATGTAACGGTGTTTTATAAAGTTCTTTACTTGTTGTAACCTCCATTAATTGTCCAAGATACATAACTCCAATTCTGTCCGATATATGTTTAACCATAGATAAATCATGAGCAATAAACAAATATGTAAGTCCTTTTTCTTCTTGTAAATCTTCAAGCATATTAACTACTTGTGCTTGAATAGACACATCAAGTGCGGATATTGGCTCATCACAAATAATTAGTTCAGGTTCTACTGCCAAAGCTCTGGCTATACCAATTCTTTGTCTCTGTCCTCCAGAAAATTCATGAGGATATCTGTTTGCATGTTCCCTTTTTAATCCTACAGTATCTAATAATTCATATATACGTTCTTGTTTTTCTTTACCCTGAGCTATCTGGTGAGTTTCTATTCCTTCTCCAATAATATCAGTTACTGTCATACGTCCATTTAGAGAAGCATATGGGTCCTGAAAAATCATTTGCATTCTTTTTCTAAATGGTATCAATTCTTTTTCAGATAATTTAGTAACATCATTACCATCAAAATTTATTTCACCTGCAGTAGGTTCATATAGTCTTATTATTGAGCGCCCTGTTGTTGATTTTCCACAACCTGATTCTCCAACAAGTCCAAAAGTTTCACCTTTATTGATGTGGAAACTAATACCATCCACAGCATGAAGATATGACCTGTTTTTCTTAAATAATTTATTGCTAATTTCAAAATACTTTTTTAAATTATTAACTTCTAAAAGTTTTATGTTCTCACTCATGTTTGCCACTTCCTTTTTCATAACCTTCAACTTTTGGAGCATCCTTATGCAATAGCCAACATGCAGAAGAATGGGTTTTACTTAATTCAAACATCGGTGGCATCTGTTCAAGACAAATTTTCATAACATTAGGACATCTAGTTGAAAAAGGACATCCTTTAGGTGGTGAAAGTAAGTCAGGTGGAGATCCCTCTATAGGTATAAGTCGTTCATTCTCTTCTGTATTCATTTTAGGAACTGATTTATGTAAACCAACAGTATATGGGTTTTGTGGATTATAGAAAATTTCATCAACTGAACCTTTTTCCATCATCATTCCACCATACATTACAATTATATTAGTACAAATTTCTGCAATAACAGCTAAATCATGTGTAATAAGAATAATTGATGTATCAAGTTCTTTTTTAATGTTTTTCATTAAATCTAATATCTGTGCCTGTATTGTTACATCAAGTGCTGTTGTTGGTTCATCTGCAATTAATAGTTTAGGATTACAAGACAATGCCGTTGCTATCATAACCCTTTGTCTCATTCCCCCTGAAAACTCATGAGGATATGATTTAATTCTCTTTTCAGGTTCAGGTATCCCAACAAGACGAAGCATATTAACAGCTTGTTCTATAGCTTGGGATTTGCTTATTTTTTTATGGCGTCTTATTACTTCTACCATTTGGTTTTGTATTGTATACACAGGATTTAGAGATGTCATGGGATCTTGAAATATCATTGATATATCATTTCCACGAATTTCATTCATCTCCTTATTTGACTTAGTTGTAACATCTATTCCATCAAATATAATCTGTCCTTCTTTTATTCTTCCAGGATAATCAACTAATCGCATAACAGATAATGCTGTAACACTTTTTCCGCTACCCGACTCTCCAACTATACCTAGAATATCGCCTTTTTTCATGGTGAAGTTTGCACCACGTACAGCTTGTACTTCACCTAAATGTGTATAAAATGATGTTTTTACATTTTTAACTTCAAGTATTTTATCCATAATATATCCCCTTAACCCTTTCTCAATCTAGGGTCTAGGGCATCTCTTAACCCATCACCTAAGAAGTTAAACGCAAGCATTGTAATAGCAATAGCAAGTGCTGGATAGAACAGTTGGTAAGGATAAGTTATTAATCCTGATAATGCATTATTTGCAAGTGTACCCCATGAGGCCATTGGTGCTGAAACACCAAGCCCAATAAAACTTAAAAATGACTCTGTAAAAACTGCCGACGGAATCATCATAGTCATTGATACTATAATAGGTCCCATTGCATTTGGTATAAGATGTCTCATAATGATTTTTTTCTTAGAAACACCAAGAGTCCTAGCAGCAAGAACAAATTCTTGTTCTTTTAGTGCTAACATTTGGCCTCGGACAAGCCTTGCCATACCTACCCAGTAAACACTACCAAGAGCTATAATAATTGTCCATAAACCTTGATTACCCAACATAACCATAAGCAAAATAACATAAAGGACAAGAGGAATAGAATTAATAATATCAACTATTCTCATCATAATATTATCTTTACGTCCACCCTCATATCCTGCAAGTGCACCATAGGTAACCCCTATAATGAAATTAACCAATGTGGCAACAAACGCAACTATCAAAGAAATTCGCGCTCCATACATTGTACGTGTTAACATATCACGTCCCAATGAGTCGGTTCCAAATGGATATATTTTATTTAATACTGTTTTATAAACATCATGAGTTACATTACCTTTATATTCTAACGTAAAATCATAATCATAACCTTTTTTACCTGGTAATAAATTATATGAGAAATCTAATATAACAGGTTCCCCATCTAGAATGTATGTATAAACTTTATTAATTATATCTTTATTTTCTTGTGGTAATTCTAACCTCTTTACTAAAACACCTTTTTCTGTGACACTAAACAAAAAGTAATCTCCAGATAGATATATAAAAGTATCATCATCAACTTGATACAAATCAAGTCTTGGTGGTAAGTTTTTGTAATCATTAACTTGATCAGAATATGAAAACTGTGTAAGCATAGGCCCAAATATACCAATAAGAACTATTGCAATAACACCTACTAATCCAATCATAGCTAATTTGTGTTTTTTAAGTCTTCTCCATGCATCTTGCCAATAGGTTAGTGATTTTCTATAAGCTTCTTCTTCAATTTCTTGTTTATCTACAAATACGAATTTATTTTTATCCATGTTATTTGCTTCCTTTCCCAAATCTAATTCTTGGATCGATTAGGGCATATGCAACATCAACTAAAAGTACCATGATGACATAAAAGGCAGCATAGAATACTGTCATTCCTAAAATAGTTGTATAATCACGGTTTGTAACACTCTCAACAAAATATCGTCCTATACCAGGAATTGCAAATATTCTCTCAATAACAAATGAACCTGTTAAAATTGCTGCTATCATTGGACCTATATATGTAACGACTGGAATTAATGCGTTTTTCATAGCATGTTTTGCTATAACGGATCGCTCTTTTAATCCATTTGCTCTTGCGGTTCTTATATAGTCTTGGCGAAGTATCTCAAGCATACTTGAGCGAGTAAGTCTCGCTACAAATGAAAGTGAATAACCAGAAAGAGCAATAACAGGGCCTATATAACTTAATGGACTATTTAATCCAAAGGTTGGTAGCCACCCTAGCTTACCTGCAAAAAAGTAAATAATAAGCGTGGCTACTACAAAGCTTGGAACAGTTACCCCCAGTGTTGCAAAAAACATTACCATATAATCAACTGGTTTGTTTTGCTTCAATGCAGATATCATGCCTATCGGGATACCAATGATTATTATCATAATTGTTGCTAGTACTCCAATTTTTGCCGAAGCTGGAAACCCTGCAATAATTAACTCTTCAACATCTGTACCTATTTTTGAATAGGAAGGTCCTAAATCAAAAGTAAGTAAACCTTTCATGTAATCAAAATATTGTACTATTAATGGGTCATCTAAATGATACTTTTCGTTAAGTGTTTTCATTATTTCATCTGGAACCGGTCGCTCTCTAGTGAATGGACCTCCAGGTATAGAATGCATTAAAAAGAATGTAATTGTTGCAATTAATAATATTGTAAAAACTGCATAAATTAAACGCTTTATAAAATAGTTTTTCATAAATCCCCTTCTCCTTTAAAATACTAAACATTTTATTTTATGTACTAGCAAATATTATATTATTATACATAGTTTTTCATAAACTTCAAAATAAATGCATTTCATAAAATTGTTAAATAAATACTATACGAGTATAATATAGATAGTAAATACACTTATAGGGGGAGTCACATGAATAAAGACAAGAGATACTATTTGGCAAGAACAGGACATACCGAACAACTTGTTTATGCAAGGCGCTCTGTGCTTAGTGAAGGAAAAGCAGATGGACTAAGAGTTATTGATATTGATAATGGAGGATCTTTAACATGCACAATATTAGAAGGTCGTTGTCTAGATATTGCTAAATTAAATTACAAAGGCATTAATTTAGGGTTTTTAGGAAAACCAGGACTACAACATTCTGCGCAGACATCAGTTACTCCTGGTGAATTCACTAGATATTTTAACGGGGGTATGCTTTACACTTGTGGCCTTAGAAATACTGGTCCAAACAATTGTGATGATAGTGGACAATATCCTTATCATGGTCGTTTAGGTATGACTCCTGCTAATGAAGTTTCATCAATTGTTAATTGGGATAAAGGATTTATTGAAATTACTGGTAAAGTTGAACTATCAGCTCTTTTTGGATATAACCTTGTTTTAAATAGATGTATAAGAATCCCATTATTTGGTAGTGAAATAAAAATTGAAGATACAGTAGTAAATCAAGGGTTTAATGATGAAAACTTAATGCTACTTTATCATTTTAATTTTGGTTGGCCCATGTTATCTGAACATACAAAAATAAAGATAAATCATAATAGTATTGAACCAAGAGATGATGTAGCTAAAAAAGGAATAACTTCTTGGAATACATTTGAACTTCCAATTGACAACTATCAAGAACAGGTGTTTTATCATGACACTATAAGTGAAAGTGATGGTTTTGCTCATGCTCATATAATTAACGAATCGTTACACTTACAAGTGGATATTTCTTATGATAAGGAAGTATTACCACAGTTAATTGAGTGGAAAAGCATGGCTTCAGGTGATTACGCTTTAGGTATTGAACCTTCTACTAGTAGAGTAGGTGGAAGAGAAATTGAGAATAAAGAAAATAGGATCTTTCTCTTAAAAGCAGGAGAAGCAAAGATTTTTAAATTAAACTTAAAAATAAACACATTATAAATTACCTTATTTTTCGTTCAAACTTTACTCAGTTTTGTAAAAATTTGATCGTATTGTTTTATCATAGTTGACCAATCAAACTTCTTTACAAGTTGCTTATAAAATGGCTTTTTGATTTGTTTTGATTCTATTATATTTTGACATAATATTTTTAGTTTAATGTATAAATCTTTTTCATTTTCATAAAATAATTCTTCATGTTTTAAAGGATGATATAACTCAACATAACTTAACCGTTTTGGTAACAAAGGAACTACTCCTGCATATATTGCCTGTGCAATACTAACACCAAAAAAATCATGTAATGATGTTACTGGTAAAATATTTGCCATATGTAAAAATTCAATATATTCCTTAGTAGTACAATAACCACTATATATTATATTTGGTTTTAATTTTTCTAAATATTCTTCATATAGTTTCTTTTGCTTTGTAGTTTGTTCGCCAAGAAGTAATAATTTGAATTGAATTTTTTCTTTTTGTAACTTTAATAAACATTCAAAAAAGGCTATGGGATTTTTGTCATGATCTAATCTATGATTCCAAAGTATTATTGGTGTTTGATGGTTTATAATATTTTCATTAGAATCTATATCTACAAGGTCCATTCCTAACGGTAAAACTTGACATTTGTTTTTAAGATTTTTTATAATTTCATCATGTTTATTATCAGGCATTAATTGATTAACTTTAGAAATACCTTCAAAAAAAGAATTCATGTTATATTGTGAATTGAATAAATTGCTATCTGAAGCAAGCGCTGTTTGATAATTAATCATACCGTAATGTACGTCTCTTTTTTCTTTATAATCTTCACTGTTTTTTTGCCATGGATATGCAAATTGGTTTTCGTGAAAATATGTTATAACAGGTGTTTTCCTAAGTTTTCTTCTTACTAATGCAATAAATGTTGAAACATCAAGCATATCAGTAGTTAAAATCAGATCAAATTGTTTATTTATTTCATTGAATTTTTTAGCTAAAGTTATAGCACTTCCATACATACGCCATTTCCAAAACTTACCTTCTAAAGTAAGCAAAGAAACTTGATGTGTACTGTATTTTTTTAATTGATCTGCCCATTGTTTATGTGAACCTGAATAAAAAGGTTCTATTAATAATATCTTCATAATATTAATATATCATATTTTAAGATTGTTTTTGAGTATCACTTAACAAAGATTCCATACAAGCTTTAGTCGTATCTTCAATAGCCTTCTTGATTCCACCACCTTTATAACCTAATACTGCCATTGATTCAGAAGGATCAAAATATGTAAATCTACATTGAATATCTCTAAATAGATTCACAAGGTCTAGTCCTGATTCTAGACCTTGCTTTTCTTCTTCTTTTTTCATTTTCTTCCCAATTAGGTTTGCTAAAAAATTAGGTATTGTGATAATTTTCTTATGGGTCATATCCATGGCTTCTAACATAATTTTAATCATATCAACCCAACTCATATTAACATCACCTATTGTATATATTATACCGTGCTTTCCCTTTTTCACTGTTCCTACAATAGCCTTTGCAACATTTTCTACAGCTATCATATTTGTCCCACCTTTAGGAAAAAATATAATATTTTTTTCATAAATCATTTTCACTAATATATCTTTAAATAGTGGTACTCTTTCTGGCATACATCCAAAGATATATAGTAGTTCTAATACCATCACATCCATTAAGTCTTTTCCTTCACTTATTACTCTAGATGCTTGATCTATTCTACATTTTATATATGAATGTCGTTTTGAAAGGTTTCTTTTAGGATACATTCTATCAAAGTATGCAAAATAGGAGTTAAGAACAATGCATTTTTTTACACCTGCTTGTCTAGCTGCAGCTACTACACGTCCACTTCCTTCAACTAAATATTTGTAAAAGAACTCATGCGCTGGTTTTTTTGGCGTGTATCTGTCATCTGGACCAATGGCATAAACCACAACATCATAATCTAAAAACATTTCTTTTAGTTCATCATTATTCATTTCAAAAACATTACCATAAGTAATTGTAACTTCTTTTGGAAACCACTCACCTATTTTAATGTCAGGAAGTGAAATAGTGGTTACAGTATATTCATTTTTCAAAAACTCCATTACTGTGTAATATCCAATAAATCCAGTTCCACCAACAATAAATACTTTCATTCACTTACCCCATTATTTAAATTTATAAAATAATAATTTCATTTTGAAATAATAAAAATTACCCCATCATTAATGTTTTCTACTCTTACATTATAATCAAATAAATCTACAGTTTTTTTAACTATTGATAAACCTAAACCAAACTTACCATCAATGCTTTTTTCATAAGCATTAAAAATACTATTTAATTGAGATTCATTTATAAAACTTGCATCATTATATATTGTAAGTTTATTTTCACTAAGAGTAATTATGATTTTAACTTTTGCATATCTTATTGCGTTATCCATAAGATTTTCAACAACAATTCTCCAAGACTCTTTATCTCCAAAAAATCTGCTTTCACTTAATTCCATTAAAATATCCGCATCTGTTTGAAAGTTATATAGTGAAATTATACTTTCTATAAGTTGCTTCATGTCAGTATAGCCACCCTTGATATTATTAACATCAACATAATTAAGTCTTGTTAAGTGAAGTAGTTTTGTTACTTTATCATTTAATCGTTTGCATTCTCTTTCTGTTATTGTCGCTACTTCCTCTGGTTCACACATGCCATCTTTAAGAGCTTCAGCATAAGATTGTATGATTGCAATAGGTGTCTTTAAATCATGGCTTACTCCTTGTATGATTTCTTGTTTTTGCTTTTCATTCTTATTAATCTTATTTCTCATCATCTCAATATTATTAGCTATTTCACCAATTTCATCATGTCTGCTTATTTGTATTTTCATTTGATAATTTGAATCACCAATTTTATTAAGATAACCTGATAGATTTTTAGCATCTTTTATGAGTTTAAACCCCCATAATAAAATTAGTAAATAACCCACAAAGAATGCAACTAATGAAACTAATAATATTTGAATAGTAGTTTCACGAGCCATAGCTGTTTTCATTTGGTTATCAGTGATTAATATAAATATATCTTCTTGTTGAATTTCATAGAATCCTTGGTAATTTAGAATTACATAATAAATTAAATTATCTTCAACTTTATTAACATAACGTACCGATGTCTCACTTTGTGCTGCAGCTTTATTAACCAATAGTTTAATTGATTCTACATTTAAAAATTGTTCAATATTATCTGATGTACTATATTTCTTCTCACTACTTATATATTGTATATAGGCCATACCTTCAACTTGTTGATAATTACTTAAATCTTGATTTTGTTTAAGTGCTTTTCCTTCAGCTTCTAAACTCTCAAAAACACTATTTTCATAAAACTCATCAAGTCTGTTTGTTATTAATATGCCCAATAATAAACTTGTTACTATAAATGCAACGAAGAATACAAGAGTAATTTGAACTGATAATCCCATCTTTTTCATTACGATAACCTATATCCATACCCATAAATTGTTTCAATATTAAACTCAGGCATTTTCTTTCTAATTCTTTTTATCAAATCATCAACTACTCTATCAGACCCAAAATAATTATTTCCCCACACTTTGTTTAGCAACTGATCTCGTGTAAATGAAATATTTATATTTTCAATCAGAAGTAAAACCATATCTATTTCTTTTGATGTTAAAGAAATTGGAACAGAGTTTAAAAATATCATTCGTTTTGCTTTATCAATTATATAAGATGCATAATGTATAAGATTATTATCCATGTCTCCATATACTCTTTTAATAACATTATTTACACGTAATAACATTTCACGCATGGAAAAAGGTTTTGTAATATAATCATCACTACCCATTTCAAGTCCAATAATTCTATCAAACTCTTGATCCCTTGCAGAGACAAATATAGTTGGAACTGGATTTTCTTTTTTAATTTGCTTAATAAGATCATAACCATTGATATCACCACCAAGCATAATGTCTAACAACCAAAGATGAACTTTTTCATTAATTGCTTTTAGTGCACTTTCACCATTTGAGAAAGTTCTAACTTCATATCCTTCTTTTTCAAGGTATTTTTTTACTAGGTTAAGTAGGTCTCTTTCATCATCTACTATATAAATTGTATACATGACATCTCCTTACTATCCTAAAAAAATTATATCATGAATTGCTATTCATATAATAACTTTACACAATTTCACACAATTATTACATCATTGTAATTAATTTAACTTGTATTATTAGAGTATAGTTTATAAAATATTATTGAAAGAGGCCACAAAATGAAAAAAACATTAACCATACTACTTATTGTTTCAATCATGATGAGTATATCAATAACAGCTGTATTAGCAGAAGGATCACAAGTTAACAACCCAGGTATAGCACCTAATGAATCAGCTCCTCAATTTGAAGCTAAACCAGAAACACCACAAGCATTAATGAATAAAACTGTATCACAGTTTACAGAGAATAAATTAGAAGCTGCAGAACTTAAAACTCAAACAAGCGCTGCACTACAGCAACAATTGCTACTTGCAGAAGATTGTAAATTAGAATTAAAAGCTTTGAATGAAGCTTATAAGAACATGAATGAAGCTCAACGTGCAGAAAATGGAGATGCAATTGAAGATCTACAACAACAGGTTAAAGCCGCTCACAAATATAATCTTCAAGTTTTAGTTGCTACACAAACGCAAGCAAGAGTTCTTTTAGAAGAATGTATAGTAGATGAAGCTCCAAGCGAAGGTGAAGTTGAAGAAGCTGCAGAAGTATTAGACGAATTATAAAATATATATAAATCGCGGTTAATTATAATATTAACCGTGGTTTTTTTTATTGTAAAGGAGACTATCTTGAAAAAACTACTAATAATCAGTTTAATATCAATTCTTCTTTTTACAGGTTGTACTAATAGTAAAGCTGTTCCTCTTGAAGAAGAAGCAATTAACACTTTTGAAGTTACCAATGATACCGAAACAACTTCACAACCAACAGCAAGTACAACACCAAGTGAAACAACAGAACCTCAAGGAATTTCTCTTGACGAAAAGTTTGCAAATATAGATTTTTATCTTGTAGCTGGAGTTTACAGTCGAAACGTCTTACAAGATGAAGCAAAAATTACTGAAATGTTTTCAATTGATAAAACAAACTTTGTAAGAATTGCTTCAAATGATTTTGAACAAGAAGTTTTTGCTTACAACTATGTTTCAGATAATTTTACATATTTATATTATTTTGACGGTGAAATGTTATCAAAAACAATTTTTAATATTGATACTGGAGCTATCTTAGAAGATATTGATGGTTACTCTGAATTGCTAAAAGTAAAATCAGAAGAATTAAAAATTTACTTTTATGCACTTATTGAGAAAGCTGAAATAACCACTGGTGAAATTAAATAACCCATAATATATGAATACTTTATAAATGCACTATTTTTAAAATTAGTGCATTTTTTGTTTGTGAACAATTTGTAAACATTAATTAAGAAAAGTATTTATTATAAATTTCTACTGTATACTTATAATGAAAATTGGAGGTATTATATGAAATCACGTACGTTTTTTATGATTTTAGTTATAGTAGTTTTACTCGTAAGTTGTCAAAACAGTAGTGATAAAAATAGCGATATTTCTTTGACTAATAGTGAACCTCCCACAATAAACTTATATTTCTCATCTCATATTCAAGAAACAAAATATAATGAAGAACAATGGCAAACGGATTATAAAACTTGGCAGGATTTACTTTTAAGAGAATATAATGTTAATGTTAATATTAATCTTGTTAGTCCCTTATATTATGATGAATTTATTTCAGGTACATATATAATTAAGTCAATAGAAAAAGGTGAGTTTGATGGTTTAGTAAGATTACGTGGTCATGAACTAGCAAGTATTGGGTTGTTAAAGGATAGTGGTTTTATTTCTCCACTTGATACATACCTAAGTGATAATTCAAGTTTTTTGAATTTACCAGATGCAATGATTTCTCCTTTTATGATAGATGGTAAACTATATGCCATTCCTTCTGGTTTCT
>JAUUZV010000213.1 GCA_030592085.1 Clostridia bacterium
AAAACAATTAAAAGAAGCTTCAATTGGTTTATATAAAAAAGTTAGTGAATATGCATTAACTAAAGGTTTGATATTGGCTGATACTAAATTTGAATTTGGATTACTTGACGGAAAGTTAGTTGTAGCAGATGAAATGTTTACACCTGACTCTTCTAGATTTTGGGATGCAAATGACTATGAACCTGGACGAGCACAAAAAAGTTTTGATAAACAGTATTTACGTGAGTATTTAGAAACACTTGATTGGGATAAAACACCTCCAGCACCTTCATTACCAGAAGATGTTATTGAAAATACTTCTAAAAAGTATAAACAAGCATATGCTATCCTAACTGGAAAGGAAATTGTTTAATTGATTGGAATAATTGATTATGGAATGGGAAACTTAGGTAGTGTTAAAAAAGCTTTTGATTATTTATCTATCAAAAGCTTTGTTTCATCAGATAAAGAACAATTAATTAAAGCTGATAAAATTGTTCTACCTGGTGTTGGAGCATTTGAAGATGCCATGAATAATCTAAATAAATATAACTTAACTAAGATGATCATAAATGAAATCAATAGTAATAAACCTTTTCTAGGGATTTGCTTAGGTTTACAATTACTATTTGAATATTCTGAAGAAGGAAATAATCCTACTGGATTAGGAATATTTAAAGGTGGAGTTAAGAAATTTGATAAATCTATTAATCTAAAGATTCCGCATATTGGTTGGAATGACATTAAAAGCAAAGATTGTTCGCTATTAACTTCATTTGATAATCAATATTTCTATTTTGTTCATTCATATTATGTAAAACCTATCGAAGATTTAAACTGTAGTATTACTACATATGGAGAAGAATTTGTGTCTGCAATAGAAAGTAATAATATATTAGCTACACAATTTCATCCTGAAAAAAGTGGTGAAGCAGGATTATCTTTATTAGCTGATTGGGCAAAGGTGTAAGATGATTATTTATCCTGCTATAGATTTATTAAATAAAAAATGTGTGAGACTAACAAAAGGAAATTATGATTTAGTAACTGTTTACTCTGATAATCCAATGTCTTTTGCTCGCGAATGGGATAAAGCTGGTGCACAGTATTTACATATTGTTGATTTAGATGGAGCAAGGGATGGAAATGCAATTAATTTACCTATTATTAAACAGATTGTAAGTGAAGTAAATATTCCCATTCAAACAGGTGGTGGGATTAGATCACTAAAGCGTATAAAAGAATTACTTAATTGTGGAGTATCAAGAGTTATTATTGGAACAAAAGCTGTAAAAGATCAAACATTTGTTAAACAGGCAATAGCACTTTATGGTGAAAAAATCGTCATTGGTATTGATGCAAAAGATGGGTATGTTGCTATTGATGGATGGAAGGTTACAAGTAATTTTAAAGCAATTGAATTTGCAAAGATGATGGAAGAGATAGGTGTTAAAACAATTATTTATACAGATATTGCCCGGGATGGAATGATGTTAGGTCCAAATATTAAAGCAATGAAGGAAATGGTTGATAGTACAAATATGAAAATAATTGCTTCTGGTGGCGTTAGTAAGAGAAGTGATTTAGATGAACTAGTACCTACAAACGTACAAGGAGTTATTATTGGAAAAGCTCTTTATGAGAAAACAATAAAACTTAATGAGGTGAGTAATGCATACTAATCGAATAATACCTTGTTTAGATGTTCATAATGGACGAGTAGTCAAAGGTGTAAACTTTGTTAATTTACTTGATGCAGGTGATCCAGTAGAAATTGCAAAAATATATAATGAAGCAGGAGCTGATGAATTAGTTTTTTTAGATATTACAGCTTCAAGTGATAAACGAGACATTATGTTAGATGTAGTTAGTGAAGTAGCTAAATGTATTTTTATCCCATTTACAGTAGGGGGAGGTATTAGAACTATAGATGATTTTCGTATGTTATTAAAAGCAGGAGCTGATAAAGTATCTATAAATTCTATTGCATATAATAACCCTAATTTAATTAATGAAGCTGCATATAAATTTGGTTCACAATGTGTTGTAGTAGCAATTGATGCAAAGAAGAATGAAAAAGGTAAATATGACGCTTATTTAAATGGAGGACGTATTAATACCAATAAAGATGTAATAGAATGGGCTAAAGAAATAACAAAACGTGGAGCAGGAGAAATCCTACTAACAAGCATGGATGCTGATGGTACGAAAAATGGATATGATCTTGAATTAACTAGACAAGTATCAGAAAGTGTAGGTATCCCGGTTATAGCCTCTGGAGGAGCTGGAACAAAAGAGCATTTTAAACAAGCAATTATTGAGGGAAAAGCAGATGCTGTTTTAGCAGCTTCTCTATTCCACTTTGGTGAATTATCAATTATGGAGCTTAAGAAGTATTTATTTAAAAAACATATCCCAGTTAGATTTTAGGTAATTTATCTATAAATCACTCATATGTTTATACAATAGTACCAAAGATGTTTAAACCTATGCAAAAAAATTGACAAGCATATAGGGGTTTGCTATACTTTTTATAGTGATTGCGGGAGGCGAAAAATATGAAATATCAAACAATGTTTAAAATTGGAACAATTATTACTTCAATAGGTTTTTTCTGTATGACAATGATGTTTTTTGTAATGATAGTTTATACAAAAGACGAATTAACATATGCGGTTAATCCTGAATTAAAACCACTAACTTGGATGATTCCAATGTTAGTATTGTATCTAATTGGAATTCCAATTGTAGCTTTTGCTAACAAGAAGAAGAGATTAGAAAGAGAAGCAATGTTACAAATTGACTAGTAAGATTTTGTAGGCATATTATATACACCCATATGGGTGTATATTTTTTTGTCTTTTTTTATAATTAACTGTTGCCTTTGACACAAGAATACATTATAATATTTTTAGCACTCGAATATAGAGAGTGCTAAAAAGAGAAAATTTTAGGAGGAATTCTTATGGTTATTAAACCTTTAGGAGACAGAGTTGTAATAAAAATGCTAGAAGGCGAAGAAACAACAAAAAGTGGTATCGTACTACCAGGATCTGCAAAAGAAAAACCACAAATTGCAGAAGTAGTTGCAGTGGGTCCAGGTGGAATGGTTAATGGAGAACAAGTGGTTATGGAACTAACAGTCGGTGACCATGTGTTAATCAGTAAATATGCAGGAACAGAAGTTAAAGTTGATGGAGAAGAATTTTCCATTATGAAACAAGATGATATTCTAGCAATTGTAGAATTATAGAGGAGGAAAATAAACATGGCAAAACAAATTTTATATGGTCAAGAAGCCAGAGCTGCACTTGAAAATGGTGTGAATAAATTGGCCAATACAGTAAAAATTACCCTAGGACCTAAAGGTCGTAATGTGGTTTTAGATAAAAAATTTGGTGCTCCATTAATTACTAATGATGGTGTAACCATTGCAAAAGAAATTGAATTAGAAGAACCTTTTGAAAATATGGGTGCACAGTTAGTTAAAGAAGTTGCTACAAAAACAAATGATGTTGCAGGTGATGGAACTACAACTGCTACATTATTAGCACAGGCAATCGTAAGAGAAGGGTTGAAAAACCTAGCGGCAGGTGCCAATCCTATGATTCTTAAAAAAGGTATTCAAAAAGCTGTAGAAGCTGCTGTAGAAGGAATTGCTAAAAATTCTCGTGAAATGAAAGGCAAAGAAGATATAGCAAGAGTTGCTAGTATTTCTGCAAATGATGAATATATTGGTTCGTTAATTGCAGATGCAATGGAAAAAGTTAGTAAAGATGGTGTTATAACTGTTGAAGAATCAAAAACTATGAGTACAAAATTAGAAGTAGTTGAAGGAATGCAATTTGACAGAGGATACTTATCACCATATATGGTAACT
>JAUUZV010000076.1 GCA_030592085.1 Clostridia bacterium
AATTGAGTTCATAAATGGTCCTTCTTTCTTTTGAAAAAGTTGTTTTTGTTGAATTAATTATATCAAAAAAAGGGGGGTCGTTTATTTTTAGAAAAATAAAGGCTAAAAACCCTTTAAATAAAGGAAATTTTGAAGAAGTGTAGTGTATATACTTTACACTACCATATTAAAAATAGGAGTAAGAATATGAATTATGTCATAAAAAATAAACACCTTAAGGTTGTAATCAGTGACTTAGGTGCTGAATTACAAAGCATTCAAATGATTAATGATTCTGTTGAATTATTATGGCAACTTAATAAACAAGTTTGGGAAAGGCAAGCTCCTTTATTATTTCCTATAATAGGGAGACTAAAAGATGAGGAATACAAATATAATGAAAGAACATACAAAATTCCAATTCACGGATTTGCATATACCTCAAATTTTAAAATAAAAGAACAACTAGAAGAGAAAATTACATTTTCATTAACTGATAATAATATAACTAAAAGCGTATATCCATTTCTATTTGAATTATTAGTTACTTACCAATTAGATGAAAATAAACTTATTAAGCAACACACAATTATTAATAAAGGTGAAGATAAAATGCTTTTTGAATTAGGTGGTCATGAAGGATATAATTTATCATTATTTTCTGGAGAAAAAATGGAAGATTACTATTTGCAATTTACTAATCAAGGCAGTTTATTAACTTATACAACTGATGAAGATGTTATGATGAATAAATTTAAAAAAGAAATACCCTTAGATAATAATAAACTTTTTATGTCTCCAGAAGTATTTAAAAATGATGCTTTAATAATGGATAATCTAAAAGTAAGAGAAGTAGCAATAAAAAACACAAAAAATCCTTATGTAGTAAAAGTTATATTCGAAGATTTTAAATATTTGGGTATTTGGACAAAATATATGAGGAGTAATTATGTTTGCATTGAACCTTGGTCGTCATTACCAGATGCTAATTATATTGATAAACAGCTTTTAAATAAACAAGATATCATTTCATTACAACCAAATGAGAAAAAAGAATTAACCTATACAATGTTATTTTATAAGGAGGAATCATGATTACTAATAAGATGACTTATTTAAAGAATTTAAAAGGGAAAAATACTCTAATAGATCAGGCAATAAAATTTATTGAATCAACAGATTTAGATAAACTAAAAGAGGGTAAACATGAAATTAACAATCAGGTGTTTGCAATAAAAAGTAGTTATAAAACAAAATTAGAAAAAGATGCATTATGTGAAGCACATAAAAAATATATTGATCTACAAATAATCCTAGAAGGAGAAGAAGTGATTTTTGGTGGAGATATTGACGACTACAATGAAACTATTCCTTATGATGAACAAAAAGATGCAGCATTTTATAAAGGTATAGCTTCATGGAAAATTATATGTAAAAAAGATACTTTTGCAATATTTTACCCATATGATGTGCATCAGCCCGGGGTTGTATTAGAAAATTCACAAAAAATAACGAAGGTTGTGTTTAAAATTCATGTTAATTAAAGTTGTTAAACAACTTAAAGAAAGTAAAAGAATTGTTTTTTTTACTGGAGCTGGTATATCAACTGAAAGCAATATACCTGATTTTCGTTCATCAAATGGACTTTATTCTAATAATGCAATAAATGGGTTGACTCCTGAAGAATTACTTAGTTATAGTTGTTTCAAAAAAACTCCACAACTTTTTTATGATTATTATTTTTCTAATATGATTCATATTGATAAACATCCTAATATTGCCCATAACAGCATTACAAAATTATCTAATATGGGGTATGAAGTTACAGTTATTACACAAAATATTGATGGTTTACACTTTTTAGCAGAAAATAAAAATATAATTGAGTTACATGGTTCAGTTTATAAAAATTATTGTATGAAATGTGGGCATAAATTTACTATTAAAGAGGTACTTTCTAAAAAACCAATTCCATACTGTGATTATTGTAATGGACTTATTAGACCTGATGTAACTCTTTATGGGGAATCGTTAAATGAAGAAGTTATAGATAGTGCAATAAAAGCAATATCTTTAGCTGATATGTTATTTGTAATTGGAACTTCACTTGTGGTGCAACCTGCAGCTTCTCTTATACAATATTATAAAGGTAATCATTTGGTTTTGATAAATAAAAGTCCTACACCATATGATAGACAGGCTACTTATCGCTTTTATGAGTCATGTGGTAAAATAATGAGTGAAATTATAAAAAGGTTAGGTTAGTTTCATGGAAAGTAATTTAAATAGTATAAATATTAATGATATTAAAGGTGTAGGCCCTGCAAAAGAGACGGCCTTTAATAAAATGGGCATTTATACAGTAAAAGACCTTCTACTCTATTATCCTAGAGACTATCATGATAGAACTATTATTAAAAAAATTGCCACACTTGATGTTGATGACTTTGTAGTTGTAGAGGGGCTCATAATAAAAGTTACACATAGACGAATTAGACGCAATTTATCATATATAAAAATTCAAATTACAGATGGTACAACAATAATGAATTGTACATGGTTTAATCAAGATTTTTTAAAAAGTAAACTTCACGTTAATAAGAAGTATTTGTTTTTTGGTAAAGTGACTAAAAATAAATTTGCATACGAGTTTAATTCTCCTGAATTTTCTAGTGATAAAGAGAGTTTTATGAAAATAGTACCAATATATAAGAAGAATTCTTTATTAACACAAAACTTTATTAGAAAAATAGTAAATCAAGCACTACTAATAAAAGAAAATCAATTTAATGATGTTTTACCAATATCAATTAAAGAAAAATATAAATTACTTGAATATAATGAGAGTATAAAAAATATACATTATCCTGAATCAACAAGTTTGTTTTTTGAAGCTAGGAAGCGACTTGTTTTTGAAGAATTATTTTTATTACAATTACTTTTACTATTTATAAAACAAGGACACAAAGAAAAAAGTCAAAAATTACCGTATTTAAAAGATGAATATTCATCTAAGCTATTAAGTAAACTTCCTTTCACATTGACAAATTCACAACAAAAAGTAATAAGTGAAGTTACAAAAGATTTGTTCTCTAATCATGCTATGAATAGATTAGTACAAGGAGATGTAGGGTCTGGTAAGACTATGATTGCCATTGTCGCTATGCTTTTAACAATTGAAAATGGATATCAAACTGCATTTATGGTTCCTACAGAAATCTTATCTAAACAGCACTATCTAAATATTACTAAAATGTTAGAAAGTTTTAATATTTCAATTGCACTATTACATGGGAAAATGAAAGCTAACGAGAAAAGCGAATTACTAGAAGCTATTAATTCAGGACAAATAGATATGGTTATTGGTACTCATGCAATAATACAAGAAACAGTTAAGTTTTTAAACTTAGGTCTTGTTATTACTGATGAACAACATCGATTTGGTGTAGAGCAACGTGCGTTGTTATCAAAAAAAGGTGAAAATCCTAATGTATTAGTTATGACAGCTACACCGATTCCAAGAACTTTAGCATTAATTTTATATGGAGATCTTGATATTTCAATTATTGATGAAATGCCACCAGGTAGGTTGGCAATTGAAACATTTATGGTAGATGAAAGCAAGCGACTTAGAATAAACGAATTTATTAATCAACGTGTTAAAAATGGAGAACAAGTATTTATAGTTTGTCCATCAATTGAAGAAAGCGAAAAACTTGATATTGCAAATGTTACTGAAGTTTATGAAAAAAGTTGTAAAATTTTTAATGACTTTGTTGTTGGCATGATTCATGGAAAAATGAAAAACAGTGAAAAAGATAAAATTATGAAAGAATTTATTGAAAATAAAATACAAATACTTGTATCAACCACTGTTATTGAAGTAGGCGTAGATATTAAAAATGCCACATTGATGGTTGTTGAAAATGCGGATCGTTTTGGTATTGCTCAATTACACCAATTACGAGGTAGAGTTGGGCGAAGTAATTTACAGTCCTATTGTGTATTATATAATCAATCACAATCTAAAAAAGCAATGAAAAGAATAAAGGAATTAGCAAATTCTAATGATGGATTTTACTTATCTGAACAAGATTTAATTCAAAGAGGTCCAGGAGAATTTTTTGGGACAAAGCAACATGGAATACCAGAACTAACAATTTCAAATTTATATCTAGATGGTCATATTTTAAAACAAGCACAAGAAGCTGCAATATCATTAATTAATGAAGACTTTGCACTTTCAAATGTTGAACATAAATTCATTAAAGAAATATTAAATAAAAATATAGAATCAATTGTATTGGAGTAGAAAATGAAAGATATTGTAGAACAGTTATTTAACACAAAAGCTTTAGTAGTAACAGATGGGGTGCCATTTCTTTACACATCAGGTGCAGTTGGACCATTTTATATTAATACTCATTATCTTTATGGCAATAAAAAAATGGCTGAAGATGTGTTGCAATTTATAGATGAGTTTAAAGAAATACCTGAGTTTGAAAATCAATTAACAAAAAAAATCATGAATCAATATTATACTAATGATATTTTTCATAATATTATTGACCAATTAGTAAGCCTCATTAAAGAAAAAATAAATTTAGATGAAGTTGACATGATATCAGGAGGTGAAAGAAGAGATTGGTTCTTTTCTATTCCAGTTGCAAAATTATTATCACTTCCACATGTTTTTATATATAAGGATCATCATATTAGCAAACATAAATTAGCTGGGAAAAATCTTCTTCACATTTGTGATCTAATAAATTCAGCTTCTAGTTATACAAGAGATTGGAAACCTATCATTAATAAAAACAATGGAATTATTAAGGAAACTGTAACTGTGGTTGATAGAAACCAAGGTGGAAAAGATATTTTAAATTCAATTAATATTAAATTATTTAGTTTAATTTCTTTTAGTAAAGATACATTTGAAAATGCTATTAACTGTGGTAGAATTAACAAACAGCAATTTGAAATGATTGAACAATATTTACAAAATACAAATAAATTTTTAATTGATTTTGTTGATAATAATCAAGCATATATAAAACAATTAAAAGAACAAGATGATAAATCACAAAAACGAGTGAAGTTATTATTACAAAAATACTATGAGATTATATGATGTATCTAACAAACCTATTATTAGAATTTAGTAAAAAGAATAAAAAGGTATAATAATGATTATTAAAAATGGAACAATTTTTACAGGACAGAAATTTATAGATGCTCATCATCTAGTTATAAAAAATCAAATAATTAGTCAAGTTACAGATACTATAACAAATGATTTAAATGAAATAGATGCTAAAGGTTGCTATGTAGTACCTGGATTAATTGATATTCATACACATGGGCTAGGCGGATTTGATGTTAATCAAACTAAAAAAAAGGATATGTATAATTTAGCTCTTACATATTTAAAAGAAGGTACTACATCAATATTACCAACTACAGTTTCTCAACCAAAAGAAAAGACAATTAATTTATTAAGTTATTGCAGTCAAACTGATTGTCATCCTATTATAATTGGCGCTCATTTAGAAGCACCATATTTAAACAGTGATAAATTAGGTGCTCAAAATAGTAACTATATAGAAATTCCATCAATTTCAAATTTTAAAAAAACTTTTATGCCATATATATCTTGTATAAAAATTATTTCTTTGGCTCCTGAATTAGATAAGGACTATAATTTAGCTAAATTTTTAAATGAACAACAAATAATATTATCTTTTGGCCACACAACTAGTAATACGAAGCAGGGAAAAGAAGCTTTTAAACATGGATATAAATTAGCTACACATCTTATGAATGCCATGCCACCTATACATCATAGAGATGTTTCAATTACAGGTTTATCCCTTCTAAATGATTCAATTGGTGTTGAAATTATTTCTGATTTACTTCATGTAAGTGAAGAAATGATAAAAATTATCATTAAATGTAAACCATTAGATACTATATATATAATAAGTGATTCAATGAGTGCTGCTCACTTAGGCGATGGGGAATATGAATTAAGTAATCAAAAAGTTATTGTTAAAAATAACTGTGCTAGAACATTAAAGGGGAATCTTGCAGGTAGTTTAATTACAATGTTAGATGGTGTAAAAAATATGGTATCTATAGGTGTGAAATTAGAAAATGCTTTACAATTTGCAACATATAATCAAGCTAAGCTTCTTAATATGACAAATAAAATAGGTGTTATTAAAGATGGGAATATGGCAAATATTTTAATACTTACAAACGAACTAGAAATTAAGCATGTTATTTTTCAAGGTAAATTAGTTATCTAACGAATTCGCTTGTTTTCATATTTTGATATTATTTCATAAAGACAACTAAATGATGTTTCAATAACAAAATTACAACCAGAATTCTCAGTTCTATACTCATCTTTTAGAATTTTACAATTAAGTGATCCCATTTTCAATTCAAATAATTTAAAATAATCATTTACTATACATTTTATCAAACTATCTTCATGAGCTTTATTTTTTACAAATAAAAATCCAAGAACCATTAATCCACCAGTTAATGTACCACAGGTATCTTCAATACACATACCACCTCCAAAAGCCGAAGAAAGGCGTATTGTGGAAGAGGGAAGTGACATTTCAAAATACTCATTACATATATATAAAATTGTTTCAGCACAATTCAAATCTAATTCCTCTATAGTACTTGATTTATAATAATTAAGTAACATTTAGTTCTCCTTTTTTTCTTTTTTATAGTATATCAGATAATATAAAAAAAATAAGTTAAAAATTTAACAAAGTAGTTGAAATTACTTAAATGTTCTGTTAAAATGTATGAGATTGTTAAAATATTAACATAATGGGAGGATTTTTAAATTATATGAGCAAGAAATGTCAATGTGGAGAAGATAAGATTTGTCAATTGGATAAAGTTATAAAAGAACATAAAGATATGGCTGGTGCATTGATACCTGTATTACATAAAGCACAAAAAATATTTGGATACCTACCAATGGCAGTTCAAAAACAAATTTCCGAAGGACTAGATATTTCCTTAGCAGAAATTTATGGAGTTGTTACATTTTATTCTGAGTTTTCTACAGAACCAAAAGGAAAATATCAAATTAATGTTTGTCTAGGAACTGCTTGTTATGTAAAAGGAGCCAATGATATTTTAGATCAGTTTAAGAAACAACTTAAAATTGATGTGGGACAAACAACAAGTGATAATAAATTTTCAATGAATGCATGTAGATGTGTTGGAGCTTGTGGATTAGCCCCAGTTGTAACAATAAATGAAGAAGTTTATGGCAAATTAGTTGCTGATGACGTAAAAGAGATTTTAGAAAAATATCTCGATTAATAAGAAAAGTTTTGGAGGAATTTATTAATGAAGTCAATTGCTGAATTAGATGCTATTAGAAAAAAAGCTCTAAATAATATGAAAGTAAAAAAAGAAAACCAAGGATATAGAATTATCATTGGAATGGCAACTTGTGGAATTGCTGCAGGAGCTGTACCAATTATGAATACATTTAAAGAACAATTAGAAAAGCGAAACATTAAAGTGCCTGTTTCAATGACAGGTTGTGTTGGGGTATGTAGACTTGAACCGATGGCAGATATAATAGATGATTCAGGAAATAAAACAACATATATTATGTTAACTCCTGAAAAAGTCGAAAGAATAGTACAAAACCATATCATTAATGGACAAGTTGTGTCTGAGTATACGATTAATTCAACTCAGGCAATTTTTTAGGAGGATTAGTAAATGCATATTTATAGTTCACATGTATTAGTTTGTTCTGGTACATCATGTACATCAAAAAAGTCTCCTGAACTAATAAAAAAATTAGAAGAGGGTATTAAAAGAAAAAAATTAGATGAAAAAATTCAAGTCATCACAACAAGCTGTTTTGGTTTATGTGCAGAAGGACCAATTGTAGTTGTTTATCCTGAAGGTGCAATATACTCAAATGTTACCTTAAATGATATTGATGAAATTATTAATGAGCATCTTGTTAAAGGACGGATTGTAAAAAGATTACTATCTGGAAATAATGAAGGTAATAATTCATATGAATCAGCAGATTTCTTTAAAAAACAAGTGAGAATTGCTCTTAGAAATTGTGGTGTAATTAATCCTGAAATTATTGAAGAATATATAGCTTATGATGGATATCAAGCTTTAGGAAAAGTGTTAACAACAATGACACCAGAACAAGTAATTGATAAAGTACTTGATTCGGGATTACGTGGTAGAGGTGGAGCTGGATTTCCAACAGGACGTAAGTGGTTATTTGCTGCTAATGCTAAAGGTGATAAAAAATATGTATGTTGTAATGCTGATGAAGGAGATCCTGGAGCATTTATGGATAGAAGTATCTTAGAAGGTGATCCTCATTCTATAATTGAAGCCATGGCAATAGCAGCTTATGGAATTGGTTCTGATCAAGGATATATTTATGTTAGAGCAGAATATCCAATTGCTGTAAAACGTTTAAATATTGCGATTGATCAAGCTAAAGAATTAGGCTTATTAGGAGATAAAATATTCGGAACAGATTTTTCTTTTAACTTAGAATTACGATTAGGGGCTGGAGCCTTTGTATGTGGAGAAGAAACCGCTCTTATGACTTCAATTGAAGGTAAACGAGGAGAACCAAGACCTAGACCACCATTTCCTGCTAATAAAGGACTATTCCAAAAACCAACAATTTTAAATAACGTAGAAACACTTTCAAATATCCCTATAATCATATTAAAAGGTGCTGATTGGTTTAAGACAATTGGAACTAAAAAAAGTCCAGGAACAAAAGTATTTGCTATTGGTGGAAAGATTAATAATACAGGATTAGTTGAAATCCCAATGGGAACAACTTTAAGAGAAGTAATATATGACATCGGTGGTGGAATACCTAACGGGAAAAAATTTAAAGCAGCTCAAACAGGTGGTCCTTCAGGAGGTTGTATTCCAACTGAGCATCTTGATGTACCCATTGAATATGATACATTGATTGAATTAGGCTCAATGATGGGTTCTGGTGGATTGATTATTATGGATGAAGATAACTGTATGGTTGATATAGCTAAATTCTTTTTAGAGTTTAGTGTAGATGAATCATGTGGAAAATGTCCACCTTGTAGAATCGGAACAAAAAGAATGTATGGAATTTTAAAAAGAATTACTGAAGGAAAAGGAGAAGAAGGCGATATTGAAACACTAGAAGAATTAGCAGAGACAATACAAGCTGCTGCTTTGTGTGGATTAGGAAAAACTTCTCCAAATCCTGTGTTATCTACTTTACGATATTTCAGACATGAATATGAAGAACATATTGTTAATAAAAAATGTTCTGCAGGTGTTTGTAAAGAATTACTAGACTATATTATTATTCCTAATGATTGTATGGGTTGTACAAAATGTATTAAAGTTTGTCCAACAAAAGCAATTACAGGGAAGATTAAAGAACCACACATTATAGACCAAGAAGAATGTATTAAATGTGGTGCGTGTTTAGAAGCTTGTCCATTTGGGGCAATTATTAGAAAGTAAGTTTAATAGGAGATATAATAATGGGCAAAGTAAATATTACAATTGATGGCATAAAAATAAAAGTATCTGAAGATTACTCAGTATTAGAAGCAGCAAGAGAAGTTGGCGTTGATATTCCAACATTATGCTACTTAAAAGATATTAATGAAATTGGTGCTTGTCGTATGTGTCTAGTAGAAATTAAGCAAGCAAAAGGATTACAGGCTTCTTGTGTCTATCCAGTCTCAGAAGGATTAGATATTAATACTAATTCAGATGCGATTAGAAAAGCAAGAAAAGCTACATTAGAATTAATTTTATCAAACCATGATCGTAGTTGCCTAACCTGTAATAGGAATAATAGTTGTGAATTACAAGCACTTTCAGATAGATTAAATGTGAGAGAACTTCGATATGAAGGTGAGATGACTCTTTATCCATTGGATTTGAAATCACATTCAATTGTTAGAGATAATAATAAATGTATTTTATGTAGACGTTGTATCTCAATGTGTAAAAATATTCAAACAGTTTCAGTTATTGATGCAACTGAGCGAGGTTTTTACTCTAATATATCTTCACCATTTGATTTAAGTTTAAATGATGT
>JAUUZV010000220.1 GCA_030592085.1 Clostridia bacterium
AGTTAATATAACTGTGTTCTCCCCTATAAAAGAAGGTAAATACCCAGGAGTTTTAGAATTAACAGGTTCAAGTAGGAAATTAAATAGACATTATTGGGCCAGCGCTCAAACAATAGCAAAAGCTGGATACATAGTAGTCGCTTGTGATGTAATTGGTTTTGTAGGTGAGCGAGCAGAAAAAAATGATACATTTTATGATGCACCACTTGGATATTTAGTTGGATATGGTCATTTAAATTCATTTTTATCAGATATAAAAGCATGTTTAGATTATCTAGATACACGAGACGATGTTCTTAGTTCATTGGGATATTGTTCTACTGGAGTATCTCTTGGTGGAACACTATCAGTTGAGGCTGCTATGCATGATGATAGAATTAAAATTCTAGCACCAGTATGTTGTGCCATGGATATAAATGATAAATTTGATCCGTTCTTTTCAGTTAATATAATGCAATATAACAAAGATAGTATGATTGATATAACAATGAGGCTTGCTTTATGTGCTCCTAAAAAGTGTTTATTTATAGCAGGTGCAAAAGATGAAAAATTTACACCTGCTACTACTAAAAAAGTATTTAATAATGTAAAAAAATCATATGATTTATACGGAAAAGAAGATTTATTTGAATTATTTATTGATCCTAAAGTAGGACATCTTTATTCAATAGATATGGCAAATGAAGTTATATACAGATTAAATAAGTTTTTCAAAAACTTAGATTATAAACCAAATTATTTAGATAGTGATGTAATTGCAATTGACGAATAAAAAATGAAAGGTTATCCAAATCATGATGTAACTGTATATAGCATTATTAAAGATAGGTATGAGTACTTTGTAAATAATAGAAGTGATTTAACATGCAAATATTTAAAAGAAAAAGCAAGAGAAATACTGAATATAGATAAAATAGAAAAAGTAATAAAAATAAACAAAGAAGGTGAGAAAACAGTAATAACTCATATCTATGAACGATTTGATATGGTACTAAATGATAAAATAAAAATCCCATCAATACTAATCAAGCGAGACAACAAAATAAGAAGAGGGCTTATTGTAGTTGATGAATTTGGAATGTGGAATGAAATTAAAAAAAATGGATTAACAGCTAAGCGAGTTGGAAGTATGCTTAGAGTTAACGATGTAAATGAGCCATGTGTACTATCAGTTGATATATCAACTTGTGGAGAGAATAAGTTAAATTATTCTTGTACAGATGTATTAGAATGGTCAAATAATGAAACAGCTCTTGCATATTATAGTTTCGCATTAAATAAACCAACACTTGGGCTTATGACTAGAGATATATTAGCATCAATAAAATATATGCGTTCTTTAGAAAATGTAGATGAAAACAATATATCACTAATGGGGATAGGCAAAGGTGCAATTGCTACATTACATGCAGCACTAATAGATGGAAATATAAAGAATCTTGAATTAATAGATATGATTGATGGGTATTATCAGTTTTTTGAACAATACCCATATAAATTAAAACTTGAATATATGATTCCTGATATACTTAAGTATTATGATTTACCAGATATTATTAAGAAATTAAAAGGTACTACAAATATTACAACAAGTTTAAAAGATAATTGATATTTGTCGATGTAACAACATTATTTTTTTAGACATTACTCCATACATATTTTACTCTTTCAGATTCAAATCTATCGTAGGTTAAGCGTTTTTCCCTTTGTAACCTTCCTATTACTATATAAGGTTTAACCTTGTTTTCTACTGCTAAACGTTTAATGCTATTTAATGTATAATCTCCTCTATTTACAAAACTTTGATATCCTTCCTCATTCAAAAGAATTCTACACGCTTCATCATTAGCTTTTTCTTCTTGGGAACTTGAATTTTTCTCATAATCTATAAGTTTTTTCTTAATATCACCATTAATAATATGTGTAATTTCATGCATTAATGTAAACCAAAATATATCTGCTGATGCTTGTCTTATTGTCATAATTAAACTCAAACTTCCATCTGTATTATATGCGATAACGCCTTGAACAGGTGCTCCTGTAAAATGTTTAACAATAGCAAATTTTATTCCACATTCAGCAAATATATCTTGTAAATTTTCTTCTAATTTTGAAGCTTGCTTAAACATAAGCTTTTTTATCTCTGGAATTTTCGACTTCAACATATTAACATCAAGATTACTAACAGTTTCAATTCTTTTAGTATATAGTTCACACATCCTTAACCACGTGAATAAAATATATGGATTTATGCTTTTACTGGATGCTACTCTGTATGCACCTGTTGTAACGATTTCAGGGATGTTGTCAAGTGAACTAATATTAAGTAATCTTCTTAAATTGATTACATCCATAACTTTATTCTTCCCTTTTACCAAAAAACCGACTTTCACAAGATGTTCAATCACATCTTTTAGCACTTTTATTTCCTTTAATTCAGTATTAGATATATGATTTACTTCTTCAAAATCAGCCATTTCCTTAGCGTAATTTGCTTGTAAATTAATCCAAAAGCTTGCATCAATAGTAAGTGCATACTCTAATTTTTTTGCAAAATCAACAGATATTGGTTTTAAACAGTTAACAACATCACTAATATGTTTTGGAGAATTACCTGTACGTACAGCCAATTCTTTTTGAGACATCTCCCTATCTTCAATTAATTCCTTTAACGTCTCCCCTGGGTGTATTATAAACTCAAGGGATACGCCATTCATGTTTTCCTCCATGATAATCTTCAACTCCTTTAATAATCACTGTATCACAATTTTTTAAAATATTAAGTTCAAGGCTTTCTGCGACTGGTTTAATAATAAGCCTTACATTACCAGACACATATACTCCATAATACCCATCTAAATCATGATAAAGTCTGTGTGGATTTCCAAGTCCTACACTTAAATATATACCAAATGTTTTTGCTGCTTTTAATTGATCATGCCTTTTTTTTGTAGTTCTAGCAAGCTGTGGACCAATCTTTTTTTTAGTCTTATTCCAATCATCAAAATATGATTTAATCTTTGATGTTTCAAAGTCAATTATCAATTTACACATTCACCACCTATTGTTTTTTAGGTAACGTTACCCATTTGGTAATACTATTATAATTCATTTTCAAATATAAATCAACATCCTTTTATTGCTACTATTTCAACAAAATCACCTATTACTAAACTCTCGGTAATATAATTCTGAACATAGTCCTAGAACTAGATTTTACTTTATCACCTATATTCAGAAGATATGGCCAATGAAGTTATATGTAGACTTAATAAGTATTTAAAACTTAGATTACAAACCAAACTATAGTGATAGCGATGTAATTGAAATAGATGAAGAAAAAAATGAATTTTATCAAAAATTAGGATATAACAGTTTATAGCATTATAATAAACAGATATGAATATTATGCAAATAATAGAGGTAATTTAACATAAGACTATTTAAAAGAAAAACCGATTGAACTATTAAATATAGTAAAAATAAAAAAAACCATCAGTTTTTCTATTTACTTCTTAC